>JAGMEL010000171.1 GCA_023128195.1 Caldifarciminota bacterium
ATTTTAATTATAATTGAGTGTAAGGAGGTATAAAATGAAGTCCAAATACATAAAGTTTATGAAAGCCTTAATAGGGTTATTAGTATTAATATTCATCAGCTGTGCTGGTGGCAAAGGCGAAGGAGATAAAGAACCAAACAACGAGATTGATCAAGCAAATGACATAACCTTAAGCCAACCATTTTCACTTACGATTAATCCGAAAGAAGACAGGGACTGGTTTAAAGTGAATCTTACTGAACAGGGATATTTGAGGGTTCAGGCGAGTCAGGTTCCTGAGGAAATTAATCTTGAAATCGCTTTTGCATTATATCAGGAGTGGGAAGGTAAAAAAGAGAAACGTCTTCGAGGCTGGCGCAGACTTCCTGATGCATTATTTATTTCTGAAGCAGGTACATATTATTTTGTTATCAAGGATGATTATGATAATGCATCATCTGGCAAACCAGCTCAAATTAAAGTTGATTTTCTAAAGGAATTTGACCCAACCGAACCTAATAATGCTCCAGAACAGGCAAAACCAATTGAATTTGGTGCTGATCTTAAAATAGCTGTCTACCCGGTACTGGATCAGGATTGGTTAAAAGTAAAAGTAGAAAAGCAAGGTTATCTAACTATAAAATCAAAAAACGTTCCTGAAGGAATTACTCCAGAAGTAAAATATTTTGTTTTTGATGAATGGGCAGACCCTAAAGTAAAAACGATAAGAGATTGGAAAAAATTACCTGATGCCTGTTTTGTATCTGAGGTAGGCGAATATTTCATTCTGGCTCATGACAATCATGATAACGGTGCTTCTGAAACACCTTATGATTTAAAAATCGAATTTCTGGATGAAATGGACCAATATGAACCAAATGATGATTTTAAAAAGGCTAAGGCAATAAAACAGGGCGATACATTAAATTTAGCTATCTTTCCCACTGGCGATCAAGATTATTATAAGATTAAACCTTCTAAGGCAGGTAAGATCAAGTTTCTTGCTAAGGGTTTTTCTGATATTGTTCCTGAAATAAGGTTGTATGTATTAGATACAAAAGATCCTAGTAAGCTGAAACACAGTAGTGATTGGAAAAAATGTCCTGCAGAATTTGATGTTGAATTAGGTAAAGAGTATTTTGTACTTATCCATGATGACTATGATGATGCAAGTTCTCCCAAACCGTTTGAAATAAAGGTAGAATAAAAACCTAACTAAACCGAAGATTACAGGCAGTAAAGAGTCCCATAGAGCCTCTGGGTAATTACCCAGAGGCTCTATTTTATTAACATTAGAATTTTAAGTTGAATTCCGCTCTCAATCTGTTGACATACATCAGAATACTGAGTAGAATAAGCCGATGAGAAAATTAGAAGAATTTATTACAGACAGCCAGCATATACAGACCGTTAAAAATCTTAAAGGTAAAAAGGATTTATATCTTGTCGGTGGAACAATAAGGGATATTTTATTAGGAATCCAACCAAAGGATTATGACTTTGCTGTCTCTGGCTCAGGAATCAAGTTTGCAAGAACCTTTGCCCGTAAAACCAAGGGCGCCTTTGTCCTTTTAAGCGAAGATGATGATGAGGCACGTGTAGTAACAAAAGATATAATTTATGATTTCATTGGACTTGGCAAAAACGGTTTATTAAATGATTTAAAAAGACGTGATTTCACAATTAATTCAATGGCAATCAATCTTGATACCTATGAATTTCTTGACCCATTCAAGGGTATGAAGGATTTAGGAAAAGGATTAATTAGACTAACTACTGACGAATCAATAAAAGCAGATCCTTTAAGGATCTTAAGGGGCTTCAGGTTTGCATTGGAACTCGATTTTGATCTGAATAAAAATTTCTTTAAACTTGCAAGAGGAATAAGTCTTAGTAAAATTGCTGCCGAACGCATTGGTTATGAGATATTAAGAATAATGTCTGCACCCAATTCCTATAAAAAGATATTAAAGATGGATGAACTTGGTCTGTTTATTGATATTTTCCCTGAGGCGAGAAAAATAATTGAAGACTCATATCTCTGGGGTCATTCACTTAATACCTATTATGCAATAGAAGGATTAATGCGGGAAGGTTTTTTCAAAAAGATTGAGCTGGAATTTTCCCGGTATTTTTCTGTACCCGTACGCATACCACTTTTAAAACTCGCTGGACTTTTTCATGATGTAGCTAAACCAGATACCTTTTTGCTGAAAGAAGGTGATGTTCATTTTTATGGTCACGATATAAAGGGCGCAAGGATAGTTCAAATACTGGGCTATCAGCGGCTCAAATTCTCCCGCAGCGAAGTAGCAATGCTCAGGAAATTGGTAAAAGAACACATGAGACTACATCTTCTGGCAACAAACAAGGAATTGACTGACCGGGCAATCCGACGTTTCTTCCGTGACCTTGGTGATGACTGGTTCGGTGCTATGATGCTTGCCTGGGCTGACGGATATGCCACAGCAGGGTGGACCAGACACCTTGAAACTGTATTTATGAGGATGATCGAATTAAAAAGGACAGATGATGCCAAACCTAAGGTCGCGCGGCTCGTAAATGGTTATGATTTAATTGCCCTGGGATTAAAACCAGGTCCAAAATTCAAAATTATATTACGAGAACTTTTCGATCTGCAGCTTGAAGGTAAAATAGAGACTAAGGAACAGGGTTTAAAGATTGTCCATGAAATAGATGAAAGAATATAGACATTTCGGAAACAAGTTTCCGAAATGTCTCGATTACGGAGATTATAAACAGATTACTGAGATATTTGATTTTTATATTATTACATGATGATTCCCTTAATTATACGTCGCATATACAAAGTAACGAAGGAGTAAATAAGAAACAATTATGAGCACCTGTATGATTTGCTTCTAAGTTTAATCAACGAATTTCGGAGCATTAATGATTTTAGGAATTTGTGTTAACCCATGCTTGATTTTGCATATATCTATGTTTTTATTTCAGTTTTCTTCAATTCATGAAATCGAGTATAATAACTATCTTCAGGACGCAATTTTTTCACCGGTTAGTAACACAAGGCTTGATTATATACCATTAGACACAGATACTAAAGGGATGTTGAAAAACTATTATGGTTATTGTCCTTTTTGGATTGATACTACCTATTATGAATATTTTCAAATGGAACTTTTAACACATATTGCATATTTTTCAATTGAGATTGATCCAGCAAATGGAAATCTTGGAAGTATTCCAAACCAGAACCGGTTTATTAAAATACGCGATTATGCTCATGCCCACGATGTAAAAATCCATATGACATATATTAT
>JAGMEL010000172.1 GCA_023128195.1 Caldifarciminota bacterium
CACTGCTGCTATTGACTTTGTAAAAAACCAGCCAGAAGTTGATTCTGGGAAAATAGGCTTAATGGGGTTTTCTACAGGCGCATACCTCTCATTTGCCATGATTGCATCAAGAGATGATATTTCAGCATATATTGGAAGGGCATTAATTACTTCACTTGAGGATTTAATTGCGAATCTGCAAAAGGTCAGCCCTGGTAGGAAGTTTGTAGCTCCAGAAGAATATCCTAAAAGCCTTCTCCCTATTCAATCGGCAGATAAAGTAAGAACACCGGTATTTTTGATAGTTGGTGAAAAAGATGATAGAACTCCAGTTTGGATGTCAAAGGCAGTATATAATAAACTAAAAGGGCCTAAAGAACTGTGGATTGTTCCGGGTGCAGAACACGGAGGGAAAAAGGGTCCTGAAATGATTAACTATCCTGAGTTTTTTATGAGAACATTATCTTTCTATGATAAGTACTTGAAATAACGTAAATGGCTATACATCACACAACAGCGGATAAAAGGGAAATCAAAGGTTTCCCCAAATCCCGCCCTCTATGCTAATGTATTATGTGTATATTCTGAAAAACAAAAGGACAAGCCGACTTTATATTGGTTATACTGGAGATTTAAAAAGAAAACTGGGTGAGCATAAGAAAAATAACGATAGCACTGAGTTAGTTTACTATGAAGTTTATATTTACGAAAGTCAAGCACGAACAAGAGAAAGAAAATTAAAGCTTTATGGCAGTGCATGGCGAGGATTGAAGAAAAGGTTAGGATTATGAGACGCTTAGAGGGCGGGACTTCTTTTATTGGCGAGATGATCGGCGAAACAGGAATTAAACAGGAGCAATATTAAAATGAAACTTGCTATAACCGGAGGCGCAGGATTTTTGGGTTTTCATCTGTGTAATAAGCTGGCTGACAAATTCGATGAAATATTTGTCATCGATATTGCATCTATTGTCACTACGGAATATCCCAGCAGTGTCAAGTATTTCAATGTTGATGTTCGAGATTTTGCAGTTCTGAATAAAATACTTGCAAATGCTGACGCTATTGTTCATGGAGCAGCAGCTTTACCATTGTGGAAAAAAAAGGATATTTTCAGCACGAATGTTCAAGGCACAAGAAATGTCTTTGAATCTGCTGTGAAGAATGGTGTAAAGAGGGTTGTTTTTGTATCTTCAACAGCTGTATATGGCGTTCCTGAAAAGCATCCTATTTACGAGAAGGACCAGCTTATTGGCGTGGGATCATACGGAGAAAGCAAGATTGAAGCGGAAAAGATATGCAGAGAGTATCGGCAGAAAGGTTTGTGCGTTCCCATAGTTCGACCAAAGACTTTTATTGGGACAGGTAGACTCGGTGTGTTCCAAATCTTATACGATTGGGTCGAAAGTGGAAAAAAGATCCCGATAATAGGGAATGGAAATAATCGCTATCAATTGCTGGAAGTTGATGATCTTGTGGACGCAATTTATTTAACTTTAACATTGCCAGCAGACAAGGTCAATGAAACTTTCAACATCGGGGCAAAGAAATTTAGTACCGTGTTAGAAGATGTTGGTTCTTTATGTGATTTTGCTACAACCAATGCCCGCGTTATGCCAACCCCATCTTGGCTTGTAAAGCCTCTGCTTGAAATACTCTGGATGTTACGGCTTTCGCCCTTATACAAATGGATTTATGGTACAGCAGATACCGATTCTTTTGTGTCGATAGAAAAAGCGGAAAATATACTTGGTTGGTTACCCAAATTTAGCAACGCGCAAGCATTGATAAAATCATATAGATGGTATCTTGAGCACTGTCATAATCTCGAAAAGTCTGGTATTACCCATCGTGTTGCGTGGAAACAGGGGATATTGGCATTGTTTAAGTGGTTTTTATGAAATTCCAAAAATTGTTGCTCTGCCTATCAGCGGAGTCCGTAGGAAAAACTCATTTTTGACAGTAATATATCCTTGCGTTATGTAAAAAAACTGTATATCCTACACCCTATACTTACTTCTACCCGCAGTGTATCTTTAGTGATGTTAACGGGAAGGATGTTCTCTGCCTGGCATCAGGTGGTGGCCAGCAGTCCGTAGTATTTTGTCTTCTGGGTGCGCGAGTGACTGTGCTGGATTTAGCTGAAGGTCAACTAAAATCTTGACTTTGGATTTGTTTTATATATAATCGTAATGTATTACGATTATAAAAAAAGTAACACAGTATATTTAGACTTTGAATTTAGAGGGAAGGAGTGAGATGGCTGAAGCCGTGAGGTTTGGTATTTCGATGAGCAAGGAATTGCTTAGGGATTTTGATCGCCTTATATCAAAGATTGGTTATCCAAATCGTTCAGAGGCAATTAGAAACTTGATTCGTGAACGCCTGGTTCAGCAGGAATGGGAGGCATCTGATGAGGAAACGATCGGAGCTATTACAATTGTTTATAGCCATGAGGTTAGAGAATTGACCGAGAGGCTCACCGAACTCCAGCACAAGTTCTGTCGACAGATAATTTCGACGATGCATATTCATCTTGATAAACATAATTGTCTTGAGATATTGGCAGTAAAAGGAAAAGGCCGGGAACTTAAGAAAATTGCAGACAGATTATTAAGCACCAAAGGAATTAAACATGGGAGGTTAACGACAACAACAACCGGTAAGAAATTATTATGATAAGTTTTTTACATATAAGTGTTACGAAATTAATATTCGTGCTATTAATGATGTTTATGAAGATAATTGAAAAAGAAACAAGAAGACAAGACGACAATGAGGTCCTTCACTTTCTGTGGGAAGTTAGGGATGCTCAATTTTACAACTTCCGTAAATTATCTCATAAAATGAGATTAAATTTAAGAGAATCCCGTTCCATATTTATGGAGTGGGACAAACCAAAGATTTTGTTAAAATTGGCAAAAAGGAGGTAAAGATGCTGAGAGCAATGATTGTAGCTGCTGTGGTATGTGGTATTTTTATAAACCATGCTACAGGTGAAGAGGTCTCCATAGATACAATAGGTCCGTATTACCTTGACGAGATCGTGGTGACGGCAACGAGGTATGAAATGGCATTAAAAGACCTCTCGGCAACTGTGAGTGTTGTTACTGAAGATGATATTGATGCTTTGAATCTTCATAATAGCACAGATGCATTAGCGAACTTACCAGGTGTGTTTATAGAGAAAACAGGTAATTTCGGAAGAGCTGATGTTGATATACGGGGGATTGGTGACAGGGGAAGATCGGTCATGGTATTGATCGATGGTAGGCCTGTGAAAATGAGTTTATTCGGCTGTACAATTACTCACTCGTTGCCTATGGATAATGTTAAGCGTATTGAAGTTATCCGAGGTCCTGCATCAGTTCTTTACGGGTCGGATGCACTTGGCGGTGTGATAAATATTATAACCAAAAAGCCCAGAGAGCAGTTTGAAGGTGATGTTATTGCCTCTTATGGGAATTTTAATACGCAACAATATAGGCTCAGAACCGGTGGTAACCTTGATAGGATAAATTTCTATGCTACGGGTGACTATCGAATTAGTGATGGACATTTAGGTAACTCAGTGTATGATGGTAAAAACTTTACGGGTCGATTGGGTTATAAAGTAAATGACAATATTAATGCTGTAATTACCGGTAAGTATTTTGATGGTTACAAAGAGGAGCCGTTGCGATCGACTGATCCTGATACCATAACCTCGGATGTTTGGAATGATTATGAGCGTTGGGCAGTCGATTTTACAACTACTGGTAAATGGCAACAATTAGATTTAATGGTTAAGGCGTACCGTAATTTTGGTGAACATGAGTTTTCTGATGGTTGGCATTCAAGGGATTATACTAATGGATTTATGATGCAGGGTAGTGCTGGACTACTAAATGGTAATAAACTCACAATCGGTGGTGATTTTCGACAGCAAGCTGGTGAGAGGGTTGAGACGGATTCTGCGCCTTGGCAAAAATACGAGTACGGTGTTTTCTTCCATGATGAACAGATTCTGTTTGATAGGATTGTCCTGACCTTCGGTGTCCGTTATAATAAAGACGAGATCGCCGGTGGTGATATATGCCCACAGGTTGGGTGTGTGATACATCCAATCGACGGGACAATTATCAGGGCAGCTGTAAATAAGGGGTTCCGTTCTCCACAGATTAATGAATTATATCTTTTTCCAGCTTCTAATACTGATCTGGAACCTGAGGTTGTCTGGAATTATGAAGTGGGATTGAACCAGAGGATTATTCAGGGTTTAAATATTGAGGCAGCTGCGTTTTTAATGAAGGGAAAAAATCTGATTGAGCTTGAGCAAAATCCTGAGCCGCCGCCAATGTATTTGTTTATGAATACTGGAACTTTTGAATTCCGTGGTTTCGAGATTGGTTTAATAGCCCGTTTCAAAAATAACATATCAGCGAAAATATATCATTCATATCTTGATCCCCAAGAAAAAACAACAGGCAGGCCAATGAATAAGACTGATGTCAATGTAAAGTTGTCTTATGCCTCTTTTGGTCTTGGTTTAAATGGCCAGTATGTTACTGATTACTTTGCTGCTGATAGTTCACAAGAACCGATTGATGATTATTATGTTTTTAACGGTAAAATGATATATGAACTACCATTCGGTCTGCAACCTTTTTTTGCTGTTGATAATATATTAGATGAGGATTATGAGATATATGTTAATCTGCCGGGTGGTTCGGCGGGACTTTATAAAATGCCTGGGCGGACTTACACTTTTGGTATCCAGTGGAAGTTTTGATCCGGTGAGTTCATGATAAAACCTAAGAAAATAATTCTGTTGTCTCTGTGTTTATTTATCCTGGAAGTAAACCTAAGGTGTGAGATACCTTCAACTGGTAAGATTAAAATAACAACCACAACGTCATTACTCGGGTCAATAGTCAAAGCGATTGGCAGAGAAAAAATTGACATTACAATAATTGTGCCAGCTGGAATGTGTCCAGGGCACTTTGACATTAAACCTGGCAGTGTCAAGAGCCTCACTGATTCAAGGGTTCTTCTTAATCATGGATGGGAGAAGTGGGTCAGTAAGCTGCTTGATGCAGCAGAAAATAAACCGGTACTCCGTACGGTTGATGCAAAGGGCAATTTGATGGTACCCGAGACAAATAAGAGGGCAGCTGAGAATATTGCTGCTCTTTTATGCTCTCTTGATCAGGATCATAAAGCGTATTACACTCAAAATTTGGCTTTGTATAAGACGGTAATTGATTCAATAGGAAAATTAATTAAAGAAGAAGCAAGATCAATTCAGAACACCAAGGTCGTCAGTTCAGAACTCCAGGAAGAGTTCTTGAAATGGTTAGGTCTTGATGTTGTAATGACCTATGGGCGGGCGGAAGATTTAACGCCCAAGAAGCTTTTTCAACTAATCAATAAGGCAAAAAAAGAAAAGGTTGAGCTCGTTATAGATAATCTACAAAGTGGTCCTGATACAGGTATGAATATTGCCGAGGAGATTGGTGCAAAACAGATTAATCTTACCAACTTTCCTTTAAAAGGGTCATATCCTGATGCCCTCGTAGAGAATTTCAAAACTATTATACAGGCATTACAATGATTTGGGATATCGAGATTGAAAAAGCAACAATCTCGTATCGTGAGCATATAGCTTTAAAAAATGTTTCATTAAATGTAAAAAAAGGTAGTTTTATCGCAGTCGTGGGTCCAAATGGTGCAGGAAAGACAACACTACTTACACTGATAAATGGTCTGGGCAGGTTACGGAGCGGTGTTGTGAGAATTTTTAATACAAGAATCAACAAAAATAATATTAGCAGGATTCGTAAAGAAATTGGATATGTTCCACAACATATCATTATTGACCCGCGCATGCCGATATCTGTATATGACGTTGTGATGCTGGGTAGATATGGGAAGATAGGATTATTTCGACGTCCTGATAAAAGGGACCGTAAGTTTGTTGATAAAGTTTGCGAAAGAGTTGGTATAAATCACCTTAGGAAAAAACCGATTGGTCATCTATCTGGTGGTGAACAGCAAAAGGTTTCACTTGCCAGGGCATTAGCTCAAGATCCCAGGATACTGCTTCTTGATGAGCCCACAGCAAATCTTGATCCCAGGGCACAGAATGATATGGTTAATTTAATAGAGCAGATATATACGAAAGAGAAAATAACTATAGTTTTTGTTACACATTTACTCAGTCATCTGCCGCACGTGTGTTCTGATGCGATTTTGCTAAAGGAAGGAAAAATTATTGCTTCGGGAATGATCAGTGAAATCTTTACAGAGAAAAGGCTTTCAGAATTGTACGACTATAAAATTATGCCTCCACATATGAACAGGGTTGGATACAATGTTTGAGATATTCCAGTATCACTTTATTCAGCGTGCAATTGTCGCCTCAATTATTGGTGGTGCAACCTGTGGTCTTGTCGGAGTCTGGGTGATAATGATGCGTATACCATTTGTGGGTGTAGCGATGTCACATGCAGCTTTCGCCGGTGCGATTTTCGGACTTCTGCTGCACATTAACCCCTTACTAATGGCAATAATTTTCTGCCTTGCCTCGACTGCACTCGTCGGGCCGATTGCAGATCGTGGAGATTTTGATCCGAATATCTCCATTGGTATAATCTTTTCTCTTGTGCTGGGTATAGCATTTTTAGGGATGGGTATGATTCAGGGGCCAAAGACCGAGGCACTAAATTTTATCTGGGGTAATATTTTGATAATCTCATCACAAGATTTACTATTTCTACTGGGTGTTGCAGTAATTGTTGTTATCTTTCTTGTATTATTGTACAAAGAGATCCAGGCGATTCTTTTTAACCGCGAGCTTGCTCGTGCTGCAGGTATTCCTGAGACACTATTATTTTACTGCCTGCTCTTTCTCTGCGGTGCCACGGTCACTTTTAATCTTAATATTATTGGCGGTCTTTTGATATTTAGTCTTATTGTTAATCCGCCGTCAGCGGCATATCAACTTACGTATAATCTTAAAACCATGTACGTATTATCAGCTATTTTTGGAGTCAGTTCTTGTCTTATGGGACTTTTTTTTTCGTATATCTTTAATATCCCTTCGGGTGCAGTGATCATTATTGTTTCGAGTTTGATATTTGGTATAAGTTTGGTCTTTTCACCAAAAAGGAGAGTAAAAAAATATGAAGTTTCCAAGACCTGAGATTTTAAGTTATGAACACGCTATAAGATTTCACGGACATAACGGGCCATTCCTTGCCCTGGGATATAAACTTGGGATATACCTGAACCAGAATCTGAAGCCCAAAGGCATTATGGATTTTAAGATTACAGTTATAATAAAGTTTGAAAAACCTTTTACTTGTTTGATTGATGGATTGCAATGTTCGACGTTTGCGACTTTTGGTAAAGCAAATATGATGGTTAAGAAAAGTAAGAGCAATGATATTTTAGTTTTCGTAGAGAAAGGCGCGAAAAATTTTACAATTCAAATTACCAAAAAAGCAATGGACATTTGTTTTAATGCAAAGGATCTGGGAAAAGCGGCAAAGGAGATTTTTAAGACACCACCAAAAAAGCTGTGGAAAATAATTTGAACAAAGTATATCCAGTGCTGGATAGTATTCAGACAGAATGATTAGTTATGAATAATGCGGTGCATTAAATTGTTGACTACGATAAATTTCAAAGTATAATTAAAAAAGATGGGATTACAAGGTATGTCGAATATTCATAGTTTAGTGAAAGGAGGTGATAAGATAAGATATGAAGTAATGTAGCATTTTTTTGTGTTGGTTAAAGGAGGAAGGAGGTAAAACATGAATAAAATATTGTGTTTCGTTATTGGGGTTTTAATAATTGGAATGCCAGTAGTTCTGAATGCGCAAGCAGAATACCGTTATGCAGTTATTGTCAGCTCTACTACACTTGCTGACCCGGGTTGGGCCGAGGTTGTTGATAGTCTCATAGCACGACATTCAGCCCAGGTATTTTCTTATACAAGCAATGTCTGGGAGACCCAGACCCCGGTGAGTGAATTCCAGCCTGATTAT
>JAGMEL010000173.1 GCA_023128195.1 Caldifarciminota bacterium
GAGAGAGGTCGAAGATATCGCTATAATCTCGAGTCTAACGAAGTTAGAGAGAGGAGAGTAGCGAGATGCTAATAGTCTCGAGTCTAACGAAGTTAGAGAGAGGAGTGGAACGAGAGGCCCCGTTAATTGTCAAATGTACGGGGTAATCGATGGCAAAGCCATTGACAAAACTAAACTTATATATACAATTACATCAGGATAAGAGCAAATAAATGGATACGAAAAAGCTTATTGAGGCAATAAAATTACAACAATTTGAATGGCGAAAACATACACTTCAACGACTTTCTGAAAGAGAAATTTCGCAAGAGTCAGTTATTAATGTGCTAACCGAAGGTGAACAAATTGAAGACTATCCCGATGACAAACCATATCCCTGTGCTCTTTTTTTAGGATTTAGTAAGGAGCGACCTTTACATGTGGTCGTTGCTCTTGATGTAACAAACAAGTGGGCTTATATTATAACTACTTATGTACCAAGTCTTGAATATTTTGAGTCTGATTTTAAAACCAGGAGAAAAAAATGAATAAGTTAGCAAAAAACAAAAAACTTTGTCCGATTTGTGGCGGAGTTAAAAAAGCAGGTAAGACAACCTATACTGTTGACCCTGGTTTTGGTGTTATTGTCGTGCGCGATGTTCCAGCAATGATTTGCTCTCAGTGTGGTGAAGAATGGATTGACGATACTACTGCTAAAAGTCTTGAAAAGATCGTTAATGAGGCACGTAAAAAGAAAACACAATTTGAAGTTGTTACATTGAAATGATTTTCATCCGCGCCTGCCCCGTTAATTGTTAAATGTACGGGGTAATTATTTGCGAAGCAACCATTTCTCCTTATCTCCGTGTCTCCCTCGCTCCGATTCTTAGGAAAGGGCTGACCCCACCGAAAAAGCGGTTTAATGAAATCGCTGTCATCAATATAATCATCTCTGTAATCGATGATATGAAATATCAATGAAATCTTTGATTCCGCAAGAATCAATTGAACAGAAGGTTCTAATGATTCGAGGACACAAGGTGATGTTAGACAGAGATCTGGCTAGGCTCTATGGTGTACCAACTAAAGTATTGATTCAAGCGGTAAAGAGGAATAAATCGCGATTCCCAGATGATTTTATGTTTCAGCTGAACGAAGTGGAGTTTCACAACTTGAGGTCACAAATTGTGACCTCAAGATGGGGTGGCAGACGCTATTTACCATATGCCTTTACTGAGCAGGGTGTCGCAATGCTTTCGAGTGTTCTACGAAGTAAAAGGGCTATCCAAGTTAACATCGCCATAATGCGTGTTTTTGTAAAGCTTCGTAGAATTCTATCTACCCATAAAGAACTCGCACGCAAATTAAGTCAGCTTGAAAGAAGAATAGAAAAACACGATGTGGAGATTAAAGCAATATTCGATGCAATCCGCGAGCTTATGACCCCGCCAAAAAAACCACGAAAAAGAATCGGTTTTCATAAGAGTTAAGGAAATTTTATATGAATCACTGTAATCTATTTTTGCATCTACGTAATCGTTTGCGTAGCAAAGTGACTTAATGACTAATGACTTTATATTTATAGTGAGGAACGTTAAAAAAAGTAAATATTATGACTAATAGAAAAACAAACTGCAAAATTAATTCAGAACTTGAAAAAGCTATTTTAAAAGAAAAAACAAAAGGCACTCCAGATATTAAGATATGAAAAATTATATTTTCATAACTAAGCAAGGCATTACTTATCAACCTAATAGTTCATCTTCTGAACCAGATATTGAAAATTGTCAGGTTA
>JAGMEL010000174.1 GCA_023128195.1 Caldifarciminota bacterium
ATCTGCCATATTTAACCTTCCCCTTATTGCATTTCTCAAGGTAGATGGCTGCTCAAATATCTCTTTAAGCATAAAATGGGAGTAATCATCTTTCTCTATCTGATCTAATGTCCATGAAATCTCTTCTATCTTTGGTGTTATCTCTCTTTCTTCAAGTGTTGTGATTGTAAAACCTGTATCTTTAATAGATGCAAGTTCGCCATCTTCCAGGTAAACAACCTGTCTTGTATGTGGTACTATTGGTGCTGCATCAGAAGCTACAAAAAACTCATCCCCCCCATCTCCCAAAACAAGAGGACTTCCATTACGCGCACATACAATTTCTCTTGGATGGTTAAGAGAAATAACCGCCACTCCGTATGTTCCTTCAACTTTGGAAAGTGCAATCCTTGTTGCTTTCAAAAGGTCATCTTCGTAATATTCTTCAATCAAGTGGGCAATAACCTCGGTATCTGTTTCTGTTCTTAATTTGTGTCCTTTTTGCTTTAAATATTCCCTTAAAGCATTACAATTTTCAATGATTCCGTTATGGACAACAGCAATTCGTCCCTTACAATCAGTATGAGGGTGAGCATTTTTATCAGTTGGCTCACCGTGAGTTGCCCATCTCGTATGGGCAATCCCTATTGTTGAATCAACTTTCTCATCCTTCATCAACTCCTCAAGTCGAGAAACCCTACCAGCTACCTTTTGAATAATTAGTCCCCCATTTGAATACACAGCAATACCTGCAGAATCATATCCTCTATATTCAAGTCTTTTCAATCCTTCAATCAGGATAGGTACAACTGATTTTTTCCCAATATATCCTACTATTCCACACATGCGTCTATTATACCACGACCGTAACAAATGTCAACCCCGTTAGATAATACACACGTTCAGTTTAATTAGCAAAAATAACACTCTGTTACACGATCGAAGAGCATAAGCATATTTGAAGTTCAGTATCTAACGGGGTCAACTGTGATGAATACAACTGGCGTGCTTACTCACATCAACGCATTTTTTAAACTGTGGTTATAAATTTTGTTTCTCTGTGTTTTCCTCCTAAAGCAAACTCAATTCTACGAGTACCGAGCATCGAATATCAGAATCGAGTTCTATGTCAAATCAATTAGCCCGGTTTTTATTGCATATTTTACAAGATCTACAATGTTCGATAAATCCAACTTCCTCATAATACTTAATCTATGATGTTCAACTGTTCGAATACTAATACCTAATTTCATTGCTAATTTCTTGTTGGAATTACCTTCAGCAATCAATTTAAGAATTTCTCGTTCGCGATTGGTGAGAATTTTAAAAACAGCCCCACCTTTTTTATCATACGCATCACTTTTTCGCTGCACCAGTTTTTTAATAACATCACCCGTAAAGGACGATGAAACATATACGTTATCTTGTCGTAACGACTTTATCGCTGTAATTAACTCTGTATCCGCATCCTCCTTTAATATATAAGCATGGGCACCAGATGTTAAACATTCATAAACATAATCTTCATTTTTATGCATGGTCAATACCAAAATCTTTATTTTTTTAATAACCCTTTTAATCTTATGAATCGCCTCAATCCCCCTAAGATTGGGCATAGATATATCTAAAATTATCATATCGGGTTTCAACTCTCTTACTAAAGGAAGAATCTGCAGACCATCTCCGGTCTCACCTATTATCTTATAACCAGACACTTCCTCAATAATCCTGCTCAAACCCTGCCTGATAATTGTATGATCATCAGCTATAAAAATATTATACATAAATCAGTGTCTCCTTAATTTTATGTGAGGTAAACTTTTGCAAAACGATCTTAGCAATTTGCTGCATATCATTCTCTCTTTACGCAATAATACTATCTATAAACATAACCGTTGTCAAGAACGATAAAGTGAGGGTGCTGAAAAAGTCTTCAGCACCCTCTCGAAGATTTCTGGACTTTTTCAGAAATCTATAAAGTTAGTCCTTGACAAATCACTTTTTTTCATTATAATATAGTGAAAATGAAAGTCAATTTCAAAAAGCAAAACAGACTTAAAGAATTCAGTAAAGACAAATCAAAAATAGGATTAAAAAATTCTCAAAAAAGGACACTAATAATTGAATACTTCTTGCACGAAGACAAGCATTTCAGTGTTGAAGAACTGTATAATGAAATCAAAAAAATTAGTTCAGAGATTAGTTATTCAACAGTCTATCGAACTTTAAAACTGCTTACAACTTGCGGGTTAGCAGATGAATGTAATTTTGATGATGGTATTACAAGATTTGAGCCAGTACATAAGGCACAACATCATGACCACCTCATCTGCAAAAGATGTGGTAAAATTATTGAATTCAAAAATAATGAAATCGAAAAACTCCAGCAAGATGTTGCTAAAAAATATAAGTTCTCAATAAAATTCCATAGATTAGCATTATATGGCTTATGCAGTGAGTGCAAGAAAAAGCAAAGGGGAAATTAATATGGCAAATATTGACTTAGCCCAGATGGGAGCAGGACAGAGTGGAACAGTTGTTGCAATGCATGGTGGTCGCGGCATGACGGCAAAATTAGAGGCATTGGGTATAAGACCCGGAGTGGTGATAACCAAAGTCAGTGGACAAATTATGCGCGGACCTGTGATTATTAGAGTTGGAAATACCCAGGTTGCCATTGGTTTTGGAATGGCACGCCGGGTAATAGTTGAGATTTAAGGCACAAGGTGCAAGGACACAAGCGCACAAGGTGCAAGGACACAAGCGCACAAGGAACACAAGGGCACAAGGAACAAGTATTTAGAATGAAAATTTTGTGAAAAAAGGAGAGAAAAAATGGAATTAAAAGGGTATAAAAAACTGATAGTTTGGCGTAAAGCGGACGAACTTGCCTTTGAAGTATATATAGCAACAAAAAATTTTCCAAAAGATGAAATTTATGGAATAACGTCTCAATTAAGGAGAGCAGCACTGTCTGTACCAACTAACATAGTCGAAGGTTATGGACGACAGGGACGCAGGGAATTACGACAATTTGTAAACATAGCTCTGGGTTCTCTTGCTGAAACAGAATATCTTTTAGACTTTTCTTTAAAGCTTGGATATCTAACCAAAACAAAACATAATAAACTTCAGAGTTTAAGACAAGAAACTGGTGCGCTACTCTGGAAATTCTATAAATCATTATAATGCAACACATGTGCTCTTGTCCCCTGTCTTCTTGTATCTTGTGGCCATATCGCTTGTGTTCCTGTGCTCTTGTCTCTTGTGCACTTATTTCTGAATCTTGGAGACCAAGATGAAGAAAATATTGCTCATGGGTAATCCAAATGTTGGCAAGAGCGTAATTTTTACGAGGCTCACAGGAGTTGGTGTAATCGCCTCAAATTACCCGGGAACGACTGTGGAATTCAGCAAAGGTTCAATAGGCTCAGGTGAAAAGAAAACGGAAGTTATTGATGTCCCTGGTACCTATAGTCTTGATCCCACATCACCAGCAGAAAAAGTTGCAGTTGGAATACTTGAGCAAGCGGTCAAAGACAAAGATAGTATTGTAGTGAACGTAATGGATGCTACAAATTTAGAAAGAAATCTAAATTTAACTTTACAACTACTTAAAAAAAATATTCCTGTTATCATTGCCTTAAATCTTTGGGACGAAGCAAAGCATTTGGGTATCTCAATTGATATCGAAAAGCTTCAGCAAATTCTTGGTGTCACAATTATACCGACAGTGGCAATTACTGGCGAAGGAATCAAGAAACTGGTAAACCAATTGGGCGAGGCGAAAAAGGGCGAATACCAATATGAAGAAAAAGAACGATGGCATGAAATTGGAAAAATCATTGAAAAAGTACAGGTTATTAGACATAAACACCATACATTTGCTGAACGCCTTACTGACCTCACTGTCCACCCCTGGACTGGTATACCAATTGCATTAGGAATTATGTATATTGTCTTTCAAATCATCAGGTTTATCGGAGAAGGGTTAATCGGCTATGTATTTGAACCGCTATTCGAAAACCTTTGGTTACCCGTCATGATGGCATTCTCGCGTATTTTAGGAGGACAGGGGATAATTCATAATATACTTATTGGCCAGCTCATCGAAGGAGAAATCGATTTTGGCCAATCATTTGGATTACTAACTACTGGATTATTCGTTCCTATTGCCGCAGTTTTACCCTATATTATAGCTTTTTATCTGATCTTGAGTTTTCTCGAGGATTCAGGGTACTTACCCAGACTTGCTGTGTTGCTCGATAAATTAATGCACTCTGTTGGTCTACATGGCATGGCAATTGTCCCGATGATGTTGGGTTTAGGATGTAATGTACCTGGTGCATTGGCAACAAGGGTTCTGGAAACGAAAAGAGAACGCTTTATTGCCGCCACACTTATGGCAATTGCAATCCCCTGTATGGCTCAGATTGCCATGATATTTGGTCTGATAGGTAAATATGGTGCAAGAGGACTGTTCCCGGTCTTTGGAACGCTGTTTATTGTTTGGTTTTTATTTGGTATATTGATGAATCTTGTCATTAAAGGCGAGAGTCCAGAGATATTTACAGAAATTCCGCCGTACCGTCTCCCCTATTTAGGTGCCCTTCTAAAAAAAGTATTTATGAGAATTAAATGGTTTTTAAAAGAAGCTATTCCATTTGTTCTCTTAGGCGTGTTTATTGTAAATCTTCTCTATTCGTTGGGGATAATTGAATTTCTTGGAAGAATAGCTGCACCAATAATTACAAAACTTATGGGTTTACCTGTCGAAGCAGTTGGCGCCTTGATAATCGGATTTTTAAGAAAAGACCTTGCTGTAGGTATGCTTGCGCCGTTAGGACTCTCACTAAAACAACTTATTATTGCAAGTGTGGTTTTGACCATGTATTTTCCATGTGTTGCAACCTTTGCCATTCTTTTAAAAGAACTGGGAATTATTGATATGATTAAAGCAGCAGTTATAATGATTGTTTCAGCATTTCTCGTCGGCG
>JAGMEL010000175.1 GCA_023128195.1 Caldifarciminota bacterium
GGAGGAAAGATAGCCATGGAGAGAAGGGAAGTTTTGAAGTTAAGAAGTTGGGAAAAAGGAGAGAAATGTCAAATGACAAATTACAAATGTCAAATCAAATCCAAATTCTAAATGCCAAAATTTTGTTGATTTGGAGTGATGCTGCTAAATATAATAGGAGTGACACCACTTGTGGTGTCAATGACCAGAAGTTGGGAAGATGGGAAAAGGGGAGAGAAATTTCAAATGACAAATGATAAATGTCAACTAAATTTTGATATTTCAGATAAGAAAGATGAAGTTTTTTGGACTGGAGCAACCTTTATCTGTTTTATGTTGGAGGACAGTCAATAATGAGTTTAATACTTGTAGCTCTTATAAATGCTTCTATTTTTTCGATTGGCGGAATCGGGCAAGATATGAGTGTATTCAGAACCCCGTTTTTAGATGTATTCAAGAGTGCCCGTATTGAATTCATCTTAAAGCCCGAGTTCAACATATTAAACAAGGGGAGTGATTTTCGAAGCAAATTCTCGACTAATCCATTTAATCTAAATCTTGCTGTTCCTGTAACCAAAGGATTTGTTTTTGGACTTGGTAATCTAGAAAGGTTCAGTCAATCGTTTGATGTCTATTTTGACCGGGATGCGCTGGAAATGCATGTGGAAGGTGAAGGTGGAATAGAAGAAATCTATGTAAACCTTAATAATAATTTTGGAATTGGTGAAATTGCATTTAGAGGTTCTTATCTCTTTGGAAATGCTACAGAGATATGGAATTACTATATTGGCGATTATTATAATGTTGATACATTTTTATACAAATATTGGGGTAAAATATTTTGCGGAGGGATACGATTAAAATTTGTTTCTGTATCTTATGAATTTTCAGGGAATATTGAATGGGAAAAACAGAATTCCGATACTACAATAGATTTGCCCAGTCGATTATCAGTTGGGTTACATCCTGAAATTTTCGGAGGAAAGGTTGATTTTTTATTTGAGCACGCTTTTTGGCCTGGTGATAATGAGGATTATATATCTCCAACTCGGTTCAAAGTCAGTTTTATAAAGAAAAGATTTGCTGTTGGTTATAGATATAATCCATGGTATCTTAAAGATGTTAATGAACACGGCTTAGATTTTTCATTGAATATCCCTATTCAACGGTTAGGTTTGATTACTTTAAACCTTGGTTGTTCCTTAAGAAATAAGGAATCCTTGCGGGAAATCAATGTATCGCCAGAAATAAAATTGACAATACATGAAATTTTCGCCAGAAGACGACAGTAAGATAGTTAATTGGTGGAGTTATATCTGGAGTGCAACTGTCTCACATCGAGTGTTCGACACGAGACGGAGTCCTCTCGTTGCGTATTTTTAGTGGAATCTGTATAATATGAAACAAAAAATTTTATTGCTCGATGATGAAGACAGCCTTATTAAATGGCTCTCTTATGCCCTCGAACAAAAAAATTATGAGGTTTTTGCCACTACGGAACCTGCACAGGCTTTAACAAAAATCAAAAACGAGAAATTTGACTGTATTATCAGCGATATCAGGATGCCTCAAATAGATGGATTTGAATTTTTAAAAAAGGTTAGAAAAACTTATCCTGATGTCCCTGTAATATTTATTACAGCTTATGGATCAATGGAATCAGCGATCAATGCCCTTAGGGACAAGGCAAGCGATTATATCTTAAAGCCATTTGGTATAGACGAGCTGCTATTACGAATAAAGGCAATTCTCAGTAAACCTCAATCATCGTCTTATAAAATCATTGGAGAAAGCAAACAGATTAAGGATGTTCTAAATTTGGTAGGTAAGATAGCAGCTACCGATACTACGATTCTCATTCTGGGTGAATCTGGCACGGGTAAAGAGTTGATCGCCCGGGAGCTTCATAACCGTTCAAAGAGAGCAAACCATAAATTTGTTGCTATTTCCTGCGCCGCACTTCCTGAGACACTTCTTGAGAGTGAACTCTTCGGTTATAAAAAAGGTGCCTTCACAGGTGCATCAACTGATAAGCAAGGTTTATTTAAAGTTGCTGATAGGGGAAGTTTTTTTCTGGATGAAATTGGCGATGCACCAATGACCATACAGATGAAGCTTCTAAGATTCTTAGAAGAAAAAGAGATTGTGCCACTCGGTTCTACAAAACCGATAAAAGTGGACGTCCGTTTGATCGCAGCAACAAATAAGGACCTTATGGAAGAGGTTAATAAAGGTAGGTTTCGAGAAGATCTATACTATCGTTTAAATGTTATACCTGTTGTTTTGCCGCCTTTGAGACAGCATAAGGATGATATTTCGTTATTAGCAAACTATTTTTTAAATGCAGTATGTGAAAAGGAGAATTTAGGGGAGAGGAAGCTGTTAAAAAGCACTATAGAGCATTTAAAATACTATTCATGGCCGGGCAATATTCGTGAGCTAAAGCATGTTGTTGAAAGGGCTGTAATTCTGAGTGATTCATTTTATATAAAACCCGAGCATTTCGGTTTACCAAAAGCAAAAAAGGGTAAAAAATTGCGGGAACTTGAAGACACAGAGATAAAAAAAGTATTAAAAGAGTGCAATGGGAACGTAACAAAAGCAGCTAAAGTACTCGGTATTGACCGCAAAACATTATATAACAAGCTTAATCGCAAAAAGCAACAAAAACAAAGATAACTTCAATACCGCTTGATTCCGGTTGAAAGCATTAGATTATAATGGTTTTATTAATGGGTATTTATACGAGACTTAAGTGTGGAATTTTTCCACAATCCATTTATATTCTACAATTCACAATAAAAAACATTCGAAATTTAAGGACTTTTTCAGATTGATTCTGGCACGCATTTTGCATAATAAGTATGTAAACGGTCTTTAACAAACCATTTGTTATAATCCTTAATTATGAACAGGATTTAAAAAAGGGCTTTATACTTTTTCTATCGATTCCTGATTCTCTGATAACCTGATAACCTGATATTCTGATCTGTGCCTCAAAGCCTAAAAATTAAGATCGGGTTACAAAGTAACCGCTCAATTTACCGAGGCATATTGAAAATTTATTAATTCGTGAATATTCGCGTAATTATTCGTGTATATTTGTGATAAAAACCAAGGAGGTTTACAATGAAGAACAAGGGATTTACCCTTATCGAACTGATGGTCGTTGTGGTGATTATTGGTATTTTGGCAGCAATCGCCATACCGAACTTCATGAGAATGCAACAGAGGGCAAAAGAGTCCTCAGTAAAAGGTAATATGCATACGTGCCAGCTGGCAGTTGAAGACTTTTCAACACTTAATTCAGGTGCCTATGCAGCGGACTGGGCTGTTGTAACAGGAGAAACCGGTGAAACACTGCTTCAGCTTATGCCGGGTGCTGCTCATCCAACTAACCCATTTACTGGTGCAGTTACACTTCCAGGAGCTTCTTATCTAGATGCTGACCCAAAAGGTGCTGGTTTTGCTATTTTAGCTGCGGGTGCTTACCAATTAGGTACAGATGCCACTGGTCTTGGTCTTGCTGATGCGCAGAGATATGCTGTCCATGGCGGTGATGCTGATGCTACTAACGCTAATAACCTGGCACTCATACTTGCGAACTATTAATACGATGAATTTAGGTACGGTAGTAGGCTGGGATAAATTCCCAGCCTACTGTTTTTTTATTATAACCTCTATTTCTATTATAATTACATATTTTTTGAGAAATATGATTAAATTCATGACTTCGCTGAAACCTTTTATAAAATGGTGAGAATTTAAAGAAATTAAAAGAATGAAAGTCAAAAGTCGTATGAATAGAATCATTCAATTGAACAGAGCAGGTTTTACCCTCATTGAATTGATGGTCGTAGTCGTAATCATCGGTATCCTTGTTGCCATTGCAATTCCCAATTACATAAGTCTGGTACAAAGAGTAAAAGAAGGTTCAGTGAAAAATAATATGCATACATTACAATTAACAATTGAACACTTTGCTGTTCTTAATGATGGTATTTATCCATGTGATAATACAGATAAGACAAAAGCGACTGGCGAGACACTTGAACATCTAAAACAGGGTGGAGCAGCAAGTACCTGGTTTGAAAATCCCTTTACCAGTACACCGACCGTGATAACATGGTCTCCTAATCAGGCAAATCCATTTATTCCTACAAATCCGGACTTGAACCGTGGTGAAATAGAATATTGTAATGACGGTACTGGTACAGGAATCGCAGATGCTGAGTGTTATGCAATCCACGGTGGTGATGGCCAGGGACCAAACGGCAGAAACATTTTTTTGATTTTAAAGAATTTTTGAGATAGTAAAGTTTTTTTTACTGTAAAACCTGAAATTATTTTTTAGTTTGTCTGGATTTTTGCCATATTTGCCAGTCATGCTTGTATGTTGAATATACCTTTTCATTTTTAATATAGTAGTTTTCACCGTGTGGTTCATCAGGGATCGAACTTATTAATTTATGAGTAATCAATTCTTTTAGATTATCAGGTTTGCGTCCAAATTTATCCGTAAACTCTTCAATTTTTTTATTTAAAAACTCAATATCTAATTTCATCTTTATATCCTTGATATACAACTCGGCAATTGCCTTTTCTTCCGGGTTTTCAGTATTATTATAAAGATCCAGCCATAATACAAGGGCAGTTTTTAAATCACCGAGTTTTTTATAAGCAGTAAATGCAGCCCAGCGTTTTGGCATTATTGGAGCATCGGGTTTCATGGCTGATATACGAAAATAGGTTTTCGCAATATTGTATTCTTTTAAGAACACAAAATGTATGAACCCATAATAAAAAGGTAAGGACCACTTGTCAGGATTTGCTTTCATGCCTTTTTTTAATAACATTTTTGCCTGATCAGGTCGTTGGGCATCATGCGTGAGCATCAAACTCCCAAGATAATAAGCATGTAAAAATTGAGGGTTCAATGTGGTTAGAATGTCTAAAATATGGTACAGATATTCAAATTTATAGTCTGTTAAGCGATGCAGACCATAATATTGAATAAAGCGTAGCCAGACTAAATCTGCAATCGGCGCATAAAACCCCATTGATAATGCTTTCAATGCTCTGCCCGACGGAAAATACTTTAATTCTCCAACCAGTTCATAATGTGGTTTTTTAAGGTCAATACGATAAGAAAAATTAGCGATGATGAAAAGCAGCAGGATGATAAATACAATTTTTTTCATAACACTATAGCAGGCACGAACACCCTATAATTCGAAGTTGTGAAGATATGAGGCTGTGAAGATATGAAATTGTGAAGATATGAGGCTGTGAAGATATGAGGCTGTGAAGATATGAAGCCGTGAAGATTAGAAGCAAAAACTTTCAGCTTTTTTCTCCATTGCATTGAGTTTTGCAATAACTGTTTCATAGATATTGTCAAGCTCTTCGTATACCTTTCGATCTATATAATTACAAGCAAGACAAAAATCAAGCCACGTTTGAGTTTCTGATGCTTCAGACATTGCATCGGTCAATTTATTTTTGAAATACGCCTGATATTTTCTTTTTCTCCAAGCCTCGCCTATGTTCGAACATACTGATCTTGATGAACGTCTGATTTGATCAGTAATTGAATATTTCTCCTCTGCAGGAAAACCTTTGGTAATATTGAATATCTTCATAGCAGAATCAAACGCTATTTGATAAACCTCTAAATCTCGAAAATGCCTTAGTGTCTTATTGCTTTTCTGCATTTTTCTTCTTACTTAATCATATCCTCTCATCTTCATAACTTCCTAACTTCAATCTTTTCTTAGCTTCATAACTTCCCATTTTCCAATCTTCTTATCTTCAATCTTTTCCCAACTTCCTATCTTCATAACTTCCCATTTTCCTAACTTCATTCTTCATTTAAATTCCCTTTTCTCAAATATAATAATAGATAGATACAATAGAAATATGGTATAGATAAACCCATAGCAGATAGAAAACATAATTTGATCCGTGAATATTGGCAATTTATGGACCAGATCAATCCTCAGATTAAAATTCTCCAGATTTGGAAGTATATAATAAAAACCATAGGCAAGATATTTTAAGGGAGCAGCATTTATTTGGTCGGCAAATAATTTCAGGTCAGGACTGGCGTGTCCTATAACAAAGAAGATAATTCCCATTATTGCGCTTAAGGTAGGTGTAGAAAAAGATGAGAACAGCATTAAAATTCCTAATAAAATCATGATTTCTAATAATGAAAATGGTATTGTTATAAAAAGAGGCAGATCGAATGAACCTTCGTAAATAAATATTACCAATTGATGAATCACAATCATAGCACATTGCAGGATTGCAATTAGTAATAACAGCCCTAAAAACTTGCCAATGATGATTTCGCTTCTTTTAACAGGTTTTGTTATTACAGTATAAATCGTACGTTTTTCAATGTCTTTATGGATAAGATTTGAACCGATTATTATAACAACCAAAATGCCAAAAAGCGCAGCTGCAGCAAGGCCAAGATCTCTTAATATTATTGGCGATTCACCCAGGGCAAAAGGTTCGAGAAAGATTGATATAAAAATTAGTATTATACTGAAGACTATCAATAATATAAGGATTTTTTGTCTTAGTCCTTCTTTAAATGTATTCTCAGCGATTGCCCAGATTCTATGCATGATTTTTCTTTATCTTGCTGACAAACCAATCCTCAAGTGATATTTCATCGGTCTTTATACCTCTTTTTAAAAGTTTGTTCAGTTCACCAACTTCCTTTACTTCACCATCAATTATTATACCTATACGGTCACAAACTGCTTCGGCATCAGGTAGTATATGTGATGAGAAAAAAATTGTCTTGCCTTTTGCTTTTTGCTCAAGGATTAAATCTTTTATTTCTTTTCTACCAATCGGATCAAGGCCAGTAAGTGGTTCATCAAAGATGAGCAAATCTGGGTCGCCAATCAAAGCCTGAGCAATCCCTATTCTTTGAAGCATACCTCGAGAATATTTACGTAAAGGTAGATTTGCCACCTCTTTAAGCCCAACTTTTTCCAGCAAGTCGTGTACTCTATCTTTATAATCTATATAATTACTGAGCAGGGCATTAATCTTTAGGAATTCGTAACCTGTTAAATGTTCATAAAAATACGGCGATTCGGGTAGGAATCCAATTCTTTTCTTGGCTTCCATAGAATCTACATTATGCCCGAATATTGTTACTTTTCCCGAATCAGGTTTGATTAATCCAGTAATAATCTTTATTGTTGTAGTTTTACCAGCGCCATTCGGTCCAAGAAAGCCAAATATTTCTCCTTGATAGATCTCCAAAGAGATATTTTTTAAAACTTCCTTTTTCTTTTGCCAAAAATGATTTTTAAATGCTCGGTAAATATTTTCAAGTCTTATGGCAGTATTCATATATTAATACATATTATACTTAAAAAGATGATTTTGTAAATGAGTATTTGAACCAAAATCAATCTCTTGACATTTCTGAGTTTTTATATAAAATACTAATCTACCGAAGGAGGTATTGAATGAATTTAGTTCTATTACTATTCATGGCCTTGCCGCAAGATTATATAAATCTTATTATGGAAGGCAAATATGAAAATGCTATTAATTATTGCGATGCAATGATTGATAAAGGGAAAAATGTTAATAAATGGAAAATAGAAAAAGGTGATATATACCTGGATAAAATTGGAGATTTTGATAAAGCAGCAGAGGTTTATAATAGTCTCACAGAGAAATATAAAAAGAAAGATGGTTGGTACCATTACCGCCTGGCATTGGCTCTGGAAATGTCTGAGGATTATTTGAATGCTGCAAGGTCTTATGAGATTGTTGCTACACAATTCCGTAAGTTTCCTCTGGATTCATTCGCCTTGAGTGGAGTGGAGCGTTGTTTTAAGAAAAACTATCAAGATTTTGTTGCAACAGTTAATGGTTATAATATTACAAGGCTCGAGTTAGACGAAGAAATTGCAAAAAGGTCGTCTTTTGCTGCAAAAGATGAAAGGCCTGTTTTAGACCAGATGATTATTATGAGATTGCTTTATGTGGGTGCAATTGATCATTATGTCAGGGAGACCGAGTTTTTTAAAGAAGCTATAAAAGATAGTAAGAAAAATATATTGTTGGAAGAGATTAACGCTGTAGAGGTTGTTGAGAAAGCACAGCCGACAGAAAAAGAGATAAAAAGGAATTATAAGAAGAATAAAAAGAAATATGAATTGCGTAAAGAGATAAGAGGTAAAGAGATTGTTGTCGAATCCGATAGCCTGGCTCAATTCCTGCTTGACTCACTGGAAAGAGATATTGAAAGTTTTGACACGCTTGCAAAATTGTATTCAACAACACCCACTAAAAGAAGCGGTGGTAACATGGGTGTCGTGTATACGGATACTAAACCAAAACCAGTTGGTGACGCATTATTTAAAGCCAATTTGAATGAATTAATCGGAATTATTGAATGTGATGGTAAATTTGGAATCTATCTGGTTACCAAGCAAAAACCCAAACGCTATCGGGAATTTGATGAGGTGAAAAATCAGATTGAGGCGACATTAAAGGCTGAGAAGGTTAAAAAACGTGAAGAAAAATTCATGAAGGGTTTGAAGAAAAAAGCAAAGATAAAAATTTATGATGTTATAATAAGCGATTCGGCAAGTGCTGCTGAAGACAAGGAAGTTGCGGTTATAAATGGACGGGAAATTTTTAAAAGTACTGTTGAAAAAAGAAGCAAACTGAAGCCCTATTATGGTAAAGTAGACCTTTCACTACAAGAACAATTTGAGGAATTACTCAATACGATAATTGAAGAGGAACTGAAACTGGAATGGGCAGAGAGGAACAAATATTTTTTGAATGATGGTTATGTTATAAAATTGGGAAATGAAGTCAGAAATCTAATGCAAAATGGATTATACAGAAAAATTGTTGTTGAAGCGGTAAGTATTGATTCTCAGAAAGTGAAGGATCATTATGAAGAACATAAGGAAGATTATAAAATTCCAGAGACGGTTAAATGTCAGGAGTTGGTTGTTGAATCCTTGAAATTTGCAAAG
>JAGMEL010000176.1 GCA_023128195.1 Caldifarciminota bacterium
GTCTTAATCAGAAGAGGTACGAAGCCTAAGAAGTATGAAGATGTTGCATTCAATTTAGCAGTTGGTTCAATAAGCAAAGTTTTTTCTGTAAACGATTCAACCTACACAGTGATAAAACTACTCGAGCATAACCTAACTACATACCGAACGTTTGAAGAGGTCAGTAAAAATATTGAGGTTGGACTACTGCGGCAAAAGCAGAGAGATGTCGCTGATTCATTCCTTACCCAGATCAGGGAAGAGGCAGAGATTGAAATATTTTTGAGTGAGCCTGAGCCGGAATATGAAACACCGGAAAAAGAGAAAAAAGAGGAAGATATTAGAAAGAAAAAAGAATAGACAATGCCAGAACTAAGGAAAGATCCTGTATTAGGCCGTTGGGTTATTATTTCAACCGAAAGGGCAAAACGGCCAAAGGATTTTAAATCAAGTCCGGAGAAAAAAACTGTTTCACCAGAAGCATGTCCCTTTTGTCCTGGGAATGAATCTGCTACTCCACCTGAAATTTTTGCCTACCGAGAAAGTAATTCAAAAGCAAACTCATCGGGTTGGACTTTAAGGGTCATACCAAATAAATTCCCTGCCTTACTTATTGAGGGCGATATTAATCGAAGAGGCGAAGGAATCTACGATCGGATGAATGGTATTGGAGCTCATGAAGTAATTATTGAGACTTCTGATCATTCAATGGATCTTGCTGATTTGGAAATAAATCTATTCAGAAATGTGATTTACGCATATCAGGAAAGAATGTTAGATTTGAAAAAGGACCAGAGGCTGCGTTACGTAATGATTTTTAAAAATTTTGGTGCAGTGGCAGGTGCCTCACTTGAGCATACTCATTCCCAATTAATAGCTACTCCGGTTATTCCAAAAAGGGTTATCGAAGAGATGGATGGTGCAAGGCGTTATTTTGAATACCGTGAAAGATGTATCTTTTGCGATATTGTGGTTCAGGAAACAAAGAATCGAAAAAGGTTGATAAGCGAAAATAACTCATTTATCTGTATTTGCCCGTTTGCTCCGAGATTTCCTTTTGAAACCTGGATATTACCGAGGAATCATATTTCCAATTTCGAAGATGCAACAAAAGAAGAATTAGATGATCTCGCATCAATTCTAAAGGACTGTTTACTGAGATTGAAAAAAGCACTTAATACACCACCATATAATTATATAATTCATACAACCCCAGTGACGCTTAAAGGTATTGAATTTTATCATTACCATTTAGAGATTATCCCGGTTCTCACTCATATTGCCGGTTTTGAATGGGGGACCGGGTTCTATATCAATCCCACAGGACCTGAGGAATCGGCATCTTACCTTAGAAATATAATATAAAAAGAAGTGAGAGAAGGCTCAAAAATGGCTCAAGAAGGCAATGAAGGCAAAAAGGACCATATGAAGCCATTGATAGCCTTGTTAGCCGTCTCTCAGCCTTGTATCAGCCTTTTTAAGTGGCGAATGACACGAATAGGACCGAATAACACTAATATAATTCGAGTAATTCGTTTTAATTCGAGCAATTCGTGTAATATTATTAGTGTAAATTCGCGTAATTTGTTTTCATTCGTGTAATTTGTGTAAACATGAAGGTTGCATTTGTAGCATCTGAGGCAATACCGTATAAAAAAACCGGGGGTCTTGCTGATGTCGTTGGCGCTCTTCCTTTCCACCTGAACAAGCTTGGTATCAAAACATCAGTCTTTTTACCAAGGTATAAAGGTATTAAAGGTTCTTTGATCGGTAATCTTCAAATTGATATGAAAGAAAAACATAATGTTCAGGTGTACACTGAGGGTCATTTCTATTTTATTGACTATCCTAAATTTTTTGATCGCGATGGTCTCTATGGTACGGAGAAAGGTGATTTTTCTGATAATTGTGAAAGATTCACTTTATTCTGCAAGACGGTTACCCAGCTAATAAAAAGATATGGCTATGATATTGTACATTGTCATGATTGGCAGACCGGATTGATTCCTCTTTATATGAAATTAGATAATATGGACACAAAAAGTATATTTACCATCCACAATTTGGGTTACCAGGGTCGATTTCCCAGTTCGAAATTCCCAATCTTAGGATTACCAAAAGAATATTTTGATCCAGAAGGAATAGAGTTTTATGGTGATATAAATTTTTTAAAGGCTGGTATATTATACAGTGATATTGTAACTACTGTATCTGAAAATTACGCGCGAGAGATACAGACTTCAGAATCAGGATTTGGACTTGATGGAGTTTTGAACAAAAAAAGGAATAGCTTAGTTGGGATCATTAATGGCATTGACTACAGTTTATGGAATCCGGAAAATGATAGTTTAATATATCAAAAGTACAATAATTTCAATGGAAAACAAAAGAATAAGGCACGTCTTACAGAAGAGTGCAATATAGATTGTGAGAGACCACTGATTGGTATGGTTACTCGTATTGCCGACCAGAAGGGATTCGACATAATTATTAAAGCATTCGATGATTTTATTGATATGGGATTTAGTTTTCTCGTCCTCGGTTTTGGCGATGAACATTATCATAATAAGTTGAAAACCTTTGAATCAATATATCCAGATAAGGTGTCAGTAAATATCAAATTCGATAATAAATTAGCGCATCGTATTTACGCTGGTTGTGATTTTTTCCTTATGCCATCACAGTATGAACCCTGTGGACTTGGGCAATTAATAAGTTTAAAATATGGCACAGTACCGATTGTTCGTAAGACTGGTGGGCTGGCTGATACTATTACGGATTTTGATTCTGATACTTTATCAGGGAACGGCTTTGTGTTTAGAGAACATTCAAGCAAGGATTTACTCAAGGCTTTATCTAAAAGCTACGAAATTTATTGTAATAAAGATGTATTTAAGAGATTATCAGAAAAATGTATGGATTGTAATTTCTCTTGGGAGGAATCAGCCAAGAAGTACAAGCAGTTGTACGGATCGCTTTAAGAGCTTGACATCATATTTTTTTTAAATAAAATTGTATGCTTATAAAGGAGGCATATGATGGGAACATGGCAATGCACTGTCTGCAGTTATATTTATGAACCAACTTTTGGCGATCCTGATAATGGTATTCTTTCTGGTACTTCTTTTGAGGAATTACCAGAAGATTGGGTTTGTCCAGTGTGCGGTGCACAATTGGACCAATTTGAGCCCTATACCAAAGAAGAGTATTGATCATTGGAATTAAACCATTTATAAGTAAGTGGACGTCTTATTATAATGAATGGCGATGAAGATAGTGTTTTGGTTAGGGACTTTAAAAATGGTAATGAAAAAGCATTTGACCGCCTATTTGAGAAATACCAGATGTCATTATATTCAATATGTTATCGATTTACAAGAAATGAATCTGATGCGCGTGAACTCACTCAGGATATCTTTATTAAGATTTATAATAATCTTAATAAATTCAATGAAAAATCAAAGTTTTTCACATGGGTGTATCGAATTGCGGTTAATACCTGTATTTCTTTTAAACGTAAACAGAAACAGCCGGAAATGAATTATGAACCTCCTGGAGAAACAATATCGCTGGGTGATAGGGTCAGGATGAAGATTGCAATTGATGACGCGCTACTTAAGTTACCAGATAGGCAGAGGATGTCTTTCATTCTTCATCATTATGAAGGATATACGTTTAATGAAATAGGTAGAATTATGGGAATTACCACAGGAGCAGCTAAGGCAAATCATCATCATGCAATCAGGAAGCTTAGAGTTTTTATGAAAGGTTGGATATGAAAAATTGCCAGGCATTTAAAAGAAAAATTGTCGATTACATTGAGGATCAATTAACTGAACATGAACACGAAGAATTTAAAGAGCATTTACAGCGCTGTAAGCAATGTCAAACTGAATACAGTAAAGTAAAAAAATTGTACGAGGTTTTGGATAATGATACGGTGATACTGCCGGAACAGGCTTTTTTTGATAGTTTAAAGATAAAAGTAAGACAAAAAAATTGGGTACCGCGAAAGTCATATATAAAACGAATTATTAAAATACTTGTGCCGGTTTTTGCCGCTGTAATTATCGTGTTACTTCTTAATCAACCAGATAAAACAGTGGAGATGAGGGTACCTGTTTCAGTTCTACTCGAGGATGAGGAAATCGCTGTTCTTGGTTTGAGTGGAGTTATTAATGAAGAATTAATAGATGAATTGTCTGTTGTGGAAGAATATTTATCATTCGAAGTTGACGTAACTATTGATGAATTAAGTGAAGAGGAACAGGCAGAGTTTATTAAAAATTTATATGAGAAATATAATATTGATGCCTAATTTTTGCCAAACTTAAGGAGGAAATATGAAAAAATTAGTTATTTTATTAGGTTTTATTGCTATATCTTTTTCACAGCAATTCGATAATAAGGATCCAAGGGCAATTATTGAAAAGGTAAAAATTTATCGTCTTACTCAGGAGTTAGATCTTTCAACAGAACAAGCTGTGATGTTTTTTCCCAAGCTGCACGAATTGCAAAAGATTGAAAAGGGATTCAGGCAAGAAAAAATGCGCATATTATTTGAGCTAAAGGACCTGCTTAGAAATAATGCTGATGACAAGGAGATTCTGAAAATTGTTTCAAAATACGAAGACATTCAAAGGAAAAAAATTGAGGATCAGATTAAAAAAATAAAGGAGATGTGGAAAATTCTTACGCCGGTACAAAGGGCGAAATTTTTAATATTTCAAGAGGAATTTGATAAAGAAATAAGGGAGATGATAAAACAAGTTAAAAAACACCGACCATAGCTTATTGTATTTTATCTAACAGTGCTCTGTTGTCGTTATTAAGAAACTCATATAGTTTTATATCTTCGGTGATGCTGTTGGTTTTTTTATCTATTTCCATATTTTTTCCCACGTCTTTTAAAGATATAGTATACTCAATCTTGGTGGCAAATTTTGATACACTACCAACAATTATATAATCACATAATAACGAATGTGCTATACTATATGCTTGATTATCATCAATATTCTTACCATAACCTCTTTTAATAATCTCCATTTTTATATCTGATTTACTAATGATTTTATATTTTTGGCTGAATGCCTTGATTGCTTTATACAATTCATCCTGGCAGCGTTGGCCAAGATCAGCATTATTTGCCTCAGTGTTTACTTCTCGAAACGGGAATATGGCAATAACCTTTTTGATTTCTCCGGTAGGTAAAATCTGTGGTCCATATTCAAAATTCAATTCATCGATAACCAAACTCGTGAGGTCTAACTCATTCGAAGCATAAAACACTCCTTCTGATAGGTCAAGCACAACTGCAAATCCTTCCTGCTCAGCAATTTTTGCGACAGCATCATTTATTTTCTTTAAAAGAGGTGTCATTAATTCATCATTTTTCTGCTCTATTTTTCCGCCACTACCAAAGACATTTTGCAAAAATTGATTATAATCCCGGGTTAGAGATTCGAGCTCATCAAGTTTTCTGAGCCGCGCTTCCTCAGACAGAACGAGTTTTTGTGCTTCAAGTTCTGCTTTAAGCTCTTCACTATTTTGTTTCAGAATAGTGGCTGAATCACGGTAAGTATTCACAAATTCGTTGAACTCAATATTTGTTGCAGCTGTAGCTTGATATTCTTTAAAGATGCGCTCGGAATCAACAAAACCAACAGCTACTTCTTTTGCAAGGATTAAAACAAAAGGCATGATTAACAACAAAAAATATCTTTTCATTATACCCCCATAGTTAATCTAAATCTTAAATTCCAAGCATCAAATAATTCACCACGTTAGATGTTTACTATCTAACGTGCCAGGTAATATCCCAATTCTATTATCCAAAATATTTTATAATTTTGTCTCATTGGAATTTGTTTGGGATTTGAAACTTCGCAAATATTAGAATATTCCAAATGGGTTTATCTGAAAGTGGGGTTCAAAACCAGGCCTTTCGCGGTCAAAGCCATAACCTATATCAAAGCCAAGAACACCCATCATCGGTACTTCAATTCGCACACCAGCTCCTAAGCCGCGATATAAATTATGCAAATTAATATCTTTGTATGAAGAAAATGTATTTCCTGCATCATAGAACAAAAGAAATGCTAAACTTTGTGAAAATTTTAATTTCAATTCTATGTTATTTATAAAAATCGCATCACCTCCTATTGCGCGACCATCCAATTTAGGAGACAGGGAACGGTCGGAATAACCTCTTACGCCGTTTTCGCCGATACCACCCGCATAGAATCTTTTATATAAAGGAACTTCATCAACACTTGTTACTATCCCTGCTTTCATTCTGCCCATAAGAACGAATTTCCAGAAAACAGGGAAATAGGTTCTTGCTTCTAAGGTAAGACGATTATAATCTATATTAGCAAACAAAAATTTCTTTGCAATTTCAGTCCGTACTGCAATGTACGAACCGCTTGACGGGTTAAAGATAAAATCCCGGGAATCTCTAATCAGGGCAAATGAATTTGAAACAGTCCATCTGGGAATGGTGTCATCATATAAACTATAACCGCTGCTGGGTGGTGTATAGTCTGAAGAAATATCGTATATCTGTGTCTGTTCGGTTCTTAGAGTATAACTAAGTCTTGTATAATCCAGGTGAAAGGGAAGCGAAATACGTGAGGCAAAACCAATATCTTTTTTTGTATAATAATCCCAATAACGGTTGGTATAGTAGAGATCAATACCGGCACTCGTTCTTGTATCAAAAAGCCAGGGTTCAGTAAAACCAATTTGAAAATTCGTAAGTCTGCCGCCTAATTCAAATTTTGTATATAATCGTTGTCCTTTACCAAACATGTTAGGATGGGATAGTTCAAAATATCCAGTTAATTTATCGAGTGCTGAAAATGATATTCCTCCGCCAATCGATGCTACATTTTCTTTTTCCTTTATCTGATATATCAAATCAATATTACCACTGTCATCGGGAATTCCTGTTTGTGGTATGATATCCTCAAAAAACCCCAGGTTAAATATCTCGCGCATACTTCTGATAACATCTGAACGTCTAAACTTCTCGCCGGGCGTGGTTACGATTTCTCTCCTGATAACATTTTCTCTTGTATTCAAGTTACCAGTTATTATTACCCGGTTGATGTTCGCAGGGGCCGATTCATTAATAACATATTCAATATCTATTATACTATCTTCTACACTTTCATTGGGGATAATACTAACATATATATATCCTTCATCTGCATATGCGGCTCCAATATTTTGATGGCTTTCCTCCATCTTACTTAAGTTGTAAACGTCCCCGTTACTTAATACAAGCATTTTTTCGAGCTTTTGTGTACCAAATATAGTATTACCATTGAAACTTATGTCGCCAACATAATATTTCTGATTTTCTTGAATAGAAATTGTAATGATAAACTTATTATCCTCAACTTCTATTACCGGTTCGTCAACCCGGATATCGAGATAACCTTTTTCTTTATAAAAAGCCCTTATTTTTTCAACATCCTCTTTTAATTTTTTTTCATCTAACTTACCGCCGCGCAGAAACGCTTTTGGTTTATTTTGCATTAGTTTTTTGATATTTGCGTCAGAAAAGGCAGTATTGCCTTCGATATTAATTTTACCGATACGCGGTTCAACGCCTTCTTTAATGATGAAAGACAGGTCAATTTTGTTCATGGAATCTATCACTGAGCTGTCCTCTACTGTTGTATAATAGAACGATTTTTCCTTGTATAACTCCCGGATTTTATTTTTTGATTCAAAGATTAATTTATTAGTGATTACCTGACCGATCCTGAGATCAATTTTATTCTTGATCGTTTTATTTTTTACTTTTTCATTACCTTTGAATTTGGGCGCGCTTTTTAGAAAGGGCGCTTCCTCAACTTTTATCTTGAAGAATATGCCATCGCTAACAATCGATGTATCAATGGTAATAAAATTAAACAACTTGAGTCGGGTAAGGTTGTTGATTGCTTTTTTTATATCTGTACTGCGGAATTCATTACCGATTTTTAAACCAGAGGCTTCGAGTATTAGTTGTGAATCCGTCCATTTTGCCTCGACATCGATATCAGCAATAGTATAATTGATTAGAAAAAAGAGCAGGATCATTTTTGTTTAAATTCTATTTTATCGCCTGACCTGACCAGCTGGATATGCTTCCCGAATTTAACATTACCCTTCAAGATTTCCTCGGAAAGCGGATCTTCAATTAATCTACGTATTGTTCTTTTAATTGGCCGGGCACCAAATTCAGGATCAAACCCCTTTTCAATAAGTAATTCCTTGCTCGATTCATCAAGATCGAATTTCATGTTTTTCTCGGTCAGCCGTTCTTCAACTTCGCTAATAAGTATATCAACTATTTTTTTCATATCTTTTTTGCTTAATTGTCGGAAAACAATTATTTCATCTAATCGGTTCAAAAATTCAGGGGAGAACAATTTTTTTACTTCTTCAAGTATTTTAATCTTCATTTTCTCGTAGGATAGATCCGCGGATACTTTGGTGAACCCAAGGCCATTGCTCTTTTTAATATCTGCTGTTCCAATATTTGATGTCATAATTATTACTGTATTTTTAAAATCTACCTTCTGTCCATAGGAGTTTGTGAGTTGACCATCCTCAAGAATTTGCAACAAAATATTGAATACATCAGGATGTGCCTTTTCAATTTCGTCAAATAGTACTACGGAATAAGGTTTTCTCTTTACTTTTTCAGTAAGTTGTCCACCTTCTTCATAACCGACATATCCCGGTGGAGCACCGATAAGTCTTGATACATTAAATTTTTCCATATATTCAGACATATCCAGGCTAATGAGTGAATTTATGTCGCCGAATAAAAATTCTGCAAGACGCCTGGCAAGTTCGGTTTTACCAACGCCCGTCGGTCCTAAAAAGATAAAAGAACCTATTGGGCGTCTCGGATCTTTCACACCTGCTCTGCTTCGCTTAACAGCCTTTGCAATCGCAGTAATTGCCTCATTCTGTCCTACTAATTTCTTTGTTATTTCTTCTTCCATTCTAAGCAGTCGCTTTGATTCTTTTTCTTCAATTTTAGAAACTGGAATTCCGGTCCACCTCGATACAACAAAGGCAATGTCTTCTTCAGGCACTTCGGGACGGATTAGCCGAGCGTTTTTTTCAATGTCTTTCAACTGTTCCATTAATTTTTTTTGTTTGTCGCGCAGTTGTGCAGCCCCCTCAAATTTTTGTTCAGCAACCATTCTATCTTTTTCCAATTTAATTGCATTCAATTCATTCTCTAATTTTAATTGCTCTTCACTTTTGACTATTTTGGAAAGTTTCACTTTAGCACCTGCTTCGTCAATAACATCTATTGCCTTATCAGGTAAGAATCGATCCGTTATATAGCGGTCAGACAAATGTGCTGCAGCTTCGAGCGATTCATTTGTGTAGGTAATTAAATGGTGTTCTTCATACTTCTTCTTCAGCCCCTGGAGAATATTAATGGTTTCATGAACAGTTGGTGGATTCACAACAATCATCTGGAATCTTCGCTCAAGGGCGCCATTCTTTTCTATATATCGTCGGTAATCTTCGAGTGTAGTGGCACCAACACATAGCAGTTCTCCTCTTGCCAGGGCAGGTTTAAGCATATTCGAGGCATCAATTGCTCCTTCAGCTGCACCCGCACCAACAATTGTATGAAGTTCATCAATAAATACTATAATGTTCTTATTTTTTGTGACTTCGTTAATTACTGCTTTTAACCTTTCCTCAAATTGGCCACGATATTTTGTGCCGGCAACAATAGATGCCATGTCAAGTGCAACAACCCTTTTCTTTTTTAAAGAATCAGGGACATTCCCGGCTACAATATCCTGTGCCAGTCCTTCAACTATAGCTGTCTTTCCAACCCCGGGTTCTCCAACCAGTACTGGATTATTTTTTTTACGACGTGACAAAATCTGAATAACCCGCTCTATCTCTTTTCCCCGGCCAATTATGGGATCAAGTTTGTCTTCTCTGGCAAGTTGTGTAAGATCTCTTGAAAAAAGATCTAATGCTGAGCCTCTTGGTTTATTCCTTGTTTTCCCAGATACAACTCCTTCAGGTCTTAATAGTTGAATGATTTCATTCTTAAGCGTGTCGTAATCTACACCAATAGATTCAAGAATCTGAGCACCCAAACTGCCTTGCGTGCGGATAATTCCGAGAAGAAGATGTTCTGTTCCGACATAAGAATGGCCGAAGTTCTTTGCTTCTTCCATTGCATAATTTAAACATAGTCTTGCTTCATTACTAAGAAGGACATCTATTTTACCTCCAGGACCTATATTAATCGAATTCTCGAGATTTTTACGCAGTTCATTTAAATCGATACCCAAATTAACAAGAACCATGGCACCAACACCTTCGCCTTCTTTGAGCATTGCCAGGAGCTGATGTTCTGTGCCAATAAAAGTTTGCTTAAATCTAAGCGCTTCGTCACGTGCGAGATGCAATATTTTTCTAACCCTTTCAGTAAATCTCTCTTGCAACTAATCCTCCTTTAGTTTTCTAATTCTACACGAAATTACATTTCTGTCAAGATATACATTAGACAATTTATATTTAGTTTAGTTAAGTACTATTGTCTTTTAAATTAGATGCGAACCTTACTGTCTCTTCAGCAAGAGCCATATTAACATCTATCAGAGGTATTTGAATATCCTTATCTGTTATAGAGAGAGGGATTTCAGTACAGGCAGCAATAATAATCTGGGCTCCTTTTTCAATCATTTGTGTGCATGCATGCAAGAAAAGTGATTTGACTTCTGCCGCTTCTTTGCCCATCTTTATATTATAAATTCCCTTCATTACATAATCTGTTTGCACCTTTTCTTCTGGATACACAATTTTATATCCTCCTGATTCAAATGCATTTTCAAATAATCTCGATTGGATAGCGCCGCTTGTAGCGAGGATCCCTATTTCCTTGAGATCTTTTCCTTGCTTTCTGATTTTCTTTGATGTGATATCAAGTAAACTCAAAATGGGTATGTTAATAGAGTTCTTAATTTCTTCAAACCAAAAATGGGCAGTAACACAAGGGATGACGATAAAATCGACTCTGGCATCTTGTAAAAGTTTTGCTGATTCTATAAGTGCCTTTGTCGGATTTTCCTTATTGTTGATAATAGCACTCGTGCGGTCTGGAATTTGTGGGTTCATATACACAATCATGTTCAAATGTTCCTGGTCTTTTTTTGCAGGTGTTAGTGAGATGATCTTGCTCAAAAAATCTATGGTAGACTTTGGACCCATTCCACCAATGACGCCAATCGTTTTCATAACGCGGAAATTATTCGCTGAGCTTTTGAAGCTTCTCTTTTAGAACGCTATTCTCAAAATCATATTCCAATGCCTTCTCGTAGGCTTCCTTTGCTTTTTCTGAATCATTTAATTTTAAATAAACATCGCCAAGATGTTCGAGTATTACCGCATCTTCAATGATTGCCGATGCATTCTTCAATTCTTCTAACGCCTCATCGTATTTTCCCATCTGGTAAAACACCCACCCTCGGGAATCGATATAATAACCATTATCCTTTTCAATTAACAGTGCCTTATTGATTAATTGGAGGGCGTATTCAAGACTATCATTTTGTTCAGCATAAGAATAGCCAACATAATTCAAGGCAGTTGAATTTGTGGTATCTAATTCAATTATTTTTTGGAATGTCCTGAATGCCTCATCTTTTTTCTCTATTCTGTCACAGAGACTTGCTAATGCCTCTAAGGTTGAAAGACTTTGTGGGTCTACTTTTAGCGATTTGTGGTAATACAAATATGCTTCGTTATAGCGCTGTTGCATTTCGGCAGTGACACCAAAAAGATAATAGATTTGAATTAAATCACCACCATGGTATGCTGCTTCAGTAAAGGCATACTCTGCAGTCTCGAAATCTTTTATATCGATTGCAACAAATCCGAGATAAACCCATAATTCAACAAAATCCGGATTAATTTTGATTGCTTGCTTGATTTCTTTTAATGCTGCATTATAGTTACCTTGTTCAAGATATATTCTACCGGTATAAAATCTTGAATAGGTATCCTTGGGGTCAAGCCTCGAGGCAATTAAGAATTCGTTTAGCGCTTCGCGCAGCATTCCGGTTTTGTAAAGGCCAAATCCAAGGCTTCTTCTTATATGACCGTCATTATAATCAAATTCAAGGATTCTTTGCGCCATATTGATTAAATTGCCATATTTATCTGTGTCTGAGTACAGGTCAACAAGTCTCTTGCCAACTGTTAGAACAAGCGTATCTTCTCGGAGTGATTTTTCATAGTAATAAATTGCTGAATCTTTTACGTTTAATATATCAAAACCTGTTCCGATTCCAATAAGTGCCGCAATATTTGTTGTATCTAAAGTATATGCCTGGTGATAATATTTAATGGCAGTTTCATGATCGCTCAGCTTGCCTGAGAGCGAGCCGAGTCTTGTAAAAACATCGGGTGTTTTAAGACTATCAGGCATATTTACAAGTACCTGTCTTGCATTATTTTTATCTTTTACTACTTCATATAGTATTGACAGACTATTATAAATATCAATATTTTCAGGTTCTATCTGTACTGATTTTTTCTGAAACTCTATTGCCTCCTCAAAATCTCCTTTTCCTATATTCCCGATTGCTATTGTATGATACATTTGAGCTTTATCATCAGTTATTAATAGTCCTTCTTTAGCAATATTTATACCCTCATCAAACTTTCTTATCTGATATAAGGCATTTGCCAGTGATATGTAAATCTCAGATGATTCAGGTGTTAAATCCTTAACCTGTTTATAGTATTCAATTGCTTCTTCTATTTTACCATCGAGTTCCAGTTGACAGCCAATACTGAACAACTCATAAGGTGTTTCAGAATTGGCAAATATTATTATACTGATTAAAACTCGACAAATATTGATAATAGCCATAATTTATCAGGGTTCTTTATTGGATCATTATTCCAAATATTATAATCTAATTCTAATCCAATTAGCTTACCATTATTTCTATAATATGATTTACACTGAAGCATGTGCTGATGATAAAAACATGAATCACCCTTTGTAAAATGGAATACTGGATCAATATCAATCCCAAATTTTCCTTTCCTTAAAATATTAAGCACAGATATTAAACTCACATCGTATTTATAATCGGCTCCAGCATTAATATCCCATCCATTATATTTCCAGTGCGGATAAAATCCTAATTCTACGCTCCATAAAAACCTTTTTGTGGCCAAAAGACGCTTTGAATAATGAAGATTAGCATCTGTAATCTGTAGCCTGAAACGGTTGAATACCGGTGTTCCTTCAACCTCATAGTCAATATCATGAATACAATCATGCATAAAATACATGGAAAAAAGATAATTCCTTGTTAAATAATCAATTCCGCCAGCAATATAGTAATGGGCATACCTTGGATCAAGAGAAACCCCGCCTGTTTGCTCTGCCATATCAAGGTCATCCTGATAGCGAACAAAAAAAGAGAAATTTCCCTGTCTTAACATGGTGCAGTATATATTAATCGATGCATCCATATTGTACAGAGTAGTATCGCTATTCAGGTATTTGCCCAGAAAAGCACGACCATGAAATTCAAGAGGAACCTCAATACCTAGAAGTAAACAGGGGAGAAGAAGAAAAGAGAAACGGAGAAACGGAGAAACGGAGAAACGGAGAATCTTTGTACTAAAGCATTGGGATTTCATTCGGCATTTGTTATTTGTCATTTGTAATTTCACTCCCCTTTTCCAATCTTACCAACTTCTTATTTTCATAACTTCTAATCTTCATATCTTCAATCTTTATCCAAACTTCCCAACTTCTTATTTTCATAACTTCCTTTTTCTCTGTTTCTCCTTGTCACCATGTCACCCAGTTCCCTTGTCTTAATGAATCCCCTGATCTCCTTGTCCCCGTGTCTCCGTTTCACCTTGTCTCCTTGTCATCCCTGTTTGCCTTATCCTGCCACATCAGCATATAAGTCGCATCCTTTTGCATTTGTGATTTTGAGATTATAAAAATCACCAATTTTCAGGTTACCTATGTCGATTAAAACCTGATTATCTATTTCCGGAGCAGTAAACTCTGTATGACCTATGTAATAGCCATTTTGACTGTGAATCAGGGTTTTATAAATATTTCCTATTCTTTCTGTATTTTTCCTTTTAATCAAGTCTTTCTGGAGATTAAGAATTCTTTTATATCTCGAATCAATAATTGAATCTGGCACATTTTCTAAATGTGCAGCCTTTGTTCCTGATTCTTTAAAATAAGGGAAAACACCAAGCCAATCAAAGTCCGCTTCTTTTAAAAATTCAATTAATTCCTTGAACTCTTCATTAGTTTCTGTCGGAAAACCTATGATTACTGTTGTTCTCAGAGAAATTCCTTTAATATTTTTGAGCTTTTTAATTATTGCTTTAATTCTCTTTCTACTAACGCCTCGATTCATTAATTGTAAAATTCTATTATTAATATGTTGAATTGGTAGATCAATATATTTGCAGATCTTTTTGTTCGACTCAATTTCATCTATTATTTTATCGTCAATACTTTTTGGATGAGCATACATTATTCTTATCCATTCTATCCCTGGAATTTTTGATATATTTTTGATTAGCGGTACTAACATCGGTTTATTATAAATATCTAAACCATATCTTGTTGTATCCTGGGCAATGAGTATTATTTCTTTTATCCCGAGTTTTGACAATTCAATTGCTTCTTTAACCAACTCGTCCATATCAAAACTGTAATATTTACCCTTGATTAAAGGAATTGTGCAATAAGAACAGTGATTAGAGCATCCATCAGCGATTTTAAGATATGCATAGCCCTGGGTAGTTGGTAATCTCGATTTAATATTGGCAGCCTCGGCTTTAATAGCATGTAAGAGTTCGTTCTTATCCTCTAATTTAAACCAGCCAGAGATCATAGGATATTTATCTTTAAGTTCATTCTCATAACGATTCACTGCACAACCTAATACATAGACTTTCTTATTACTTCCATCAGCAACCTGTAATGCCTTTTCTATTTCATCCTCTGTTTCTTCAAGGGCTGGTTTAATAAAACCACACGTATTAATAATAATTATATCGCTGTCCTGCGGCAATGCACTTATGCTTACACCTGCTGCACCGAGTGCTCCAAGAATCTTTTCGGAATCAACCAAATTTTTTGGACAGCCCAGGGAGATTAAATTTATCTTCATATTATGATTTTGTAATGTTAATCAATTTTTATCAACCTGACTTTAGCAAATGCGATCAATTCCTTATTTTTATTGATTATTTCTGATTCTGCCTGTACTAATTTGTGCTTAATATTGGTGACTTTCCCTTTTGCTATATATTCATCATCAACCTTCATTGCATTTTTTATACGAACATTTAATTGGGCTGTCACACATTTAAGTCCTTTTTTCTTAAATGCTGCCCAGACAGCCATTTCGTCAAGGATAGTAGATATTATTCCTCCATGTACAGTCTTTTTATAACCCTGGCACCAAAAAGGGAGTTTTATTATTGATTCAACGCCTTCTGCTGATTCTGAAACCCTCATTCTTAACCCATTTGTATTTTCAGCGCCACAGGCAAAACATTGGTTGTCCATAAAAAATTTAGTATTCATCTATTTGTGTTCCTTTTGGAGGATTGAATTTAAACAATTTCTTGGAGATTTTTTTGTTTATCTCTATTTTCTCAAAGTTAAATTTGCTTTCTGATCCTATTTCATCGATTATTGTAATAGCGACAATTTCAAATTTACCTTTTAGAATTTTGATAATTATTTTCTCATAGATATCAGTCTGATCTTTTGGTATTAAGGTAATCTGAACACTATTTTTTTCTTCGTCTGTTAACTCAGCATTGAATCTTTCTTCATAGTCCTTTAAAAAAATGTCAGGGCTTATCTGAAATGGCATTTGACCGAGACTTTGTCTTATTGCTCTATTTTTTTCAGGTAGATATATCCACAAAGAAACGCTATCACCAACATAAATCTGTTTTGGGTTTTCCATCTCCATACGAAAGAAATTTGGTCTCATAAAATAAATTTTGCCCTTGAAACTACTGCATGTACCTGATACTTCATCGCACATTATTTGATTAAATTCAGCATAAAAACTGTTCAGATTTTCGTATTTTTCAATGGTTTTATTTATTATTTCGTCCATATCTATGGCAAAACCTTGAAACACTATTACAAATATCGAAAAAATTAAGATTATTTTCTTCATTCAATCTCCTTTTTATGATAATCTTATCCATAAAAATAAAAATGTCAACACGTCTATTGTGAGAGCTCTGAAAAAATATTCATCGCTCTCAAGATTACAATGATAACAGAAAGATTACAGTGATATCTCTATTGACAATTATAAATTTTTATTATATCATTATGCGCAAGTTTTTCTAAAACATTGGTCAAGAGAGTCTTAAGGAGGATATGAAAACTGGATTATAGGTTAAAATAAGATGTCACCGTGTCTCCTTGTCTCCGTGTCTTAGAAAAAAAGGAGGTCCTATGAAAAAATATGTAATTGTAATATTTGTTTTAATACTCTCTGTTTCTGCCCAGAATTTATTGCAGAATCCAGGTTTTGAGTCCTGGACTGGAGGCATGCCTGATCATTGGGAAAAGAATGATTCTGTTGCTGTTTTTCGTGAACAAGGTATTGTTCACAGTGGAAGTTTTAGTGTAAAAGATAGCTTTTATACTCAAACACAGACGCGCGCAAATTTTTTCCAGGGAAAGTTTGCAGTTCAACCCAATACTGAATATAATTTTTCTGTCTGGATATATGATAATGATCCGGCAGGACGCATAAGACATGGTATGTATTGGCTTCCAGATAGCAATTCATCAATGTCAACAGTATATTCTGTGGATTCAACAGGTTGGCAAGAGATGACTTTCACTACAATATCCCCTTCAAATGCAGAATCTGCACAGGTTGTGATAAGGGCTTATGATGTTTCTACGAATTGGGATGGTGGTGCAGTATTTTACATTGATGATGCATGTTTAGAGGCTTCAGCAATGCAATCGCCAATGATTATGAGAGTCTGGCATATACCAACAAATCCAGACCCCGGGAATACTGAAGACGTCTATGCAAAAGTCATTGATGATGGCACGATTATCGCGGATACGCTATACTATGGAATCAATACTCTTAATAATCCAATTAATATTTCGCATAGCTCTGTAAATAATGATACATTTAAATATCAGATTCCTGGTCAGACAACTGGAGATACAGTTTTTTATTATTTAAAGTTTGTTGACAATGATGGGCTCAGTTCAGTCACTGATACCCATGCATACTATGTTGGTGCATTAAACATTTTTATTAATGAAGTCTATTATGATACACCCGGGCCTGATTCAGGATGTTTTATCGAGGTCTTTGGCCCAGATAGTATGAATCTTGATGGTTTCAGCCTTGTGGGTATAAATGGAAATAATGGAACAGAATACGCAACCATTGATTTAAGTGGATATTCTATGCCCGGTGATGGGTTTTTTGTAGTTGCTGAATATGCTACTGTACCGAATGCCGACCTCGTAGACCAAAATGCAGATCTACAAAACGGTCCTGATAACCTTGAATTAAGATTTAACAATATCACAATCGATGCGTTGGGTTATGGTACACTTAATGGTTGGACATTTACAGGGGAATGGTTACCTGCTCCAGATGTCGGGAATGGACATTGCCTTGGACGGTATCCTGATGGCTATGATACTGACAATAATTATCTAAATTTTAATGATTATACGATACTTACACCCGGACAGCCAAATCCCGAGGTTGGTGATGACGAAAACGAGACAACGATCATTGATCTGCCTTTTATTATTAATCCAGTTCATTCAGGCGTTTTATTTGCTACACTTATCAGTAATAATAATCTTTTCCCAGTTGTTGTCTACAATACTGCAGGTCAAGTTGTTGCAAATATTTCAAACCCAAAAGTTAAATTATATTTACCCTGTGGTGTCTATTTTCTGAAATTAGCGAATATTGAAAAAACTTGCGCCAAAATTGTAGTTGTTAGGTAAAGACGGGGTCAGGTCTTGAAATTTAAGATT
>JAGMEL010000177.1 GCA_023128195.1 Caldifarciminota bacterium
TCATACCGTATTTTAGGCCAAAAAAAAGCACAAATAAAGCACAAAATAGGGTCGGTGGTTTTTTCACCGGCCCTATTTTGTGCTCAGTCAGTTTATTATTTAATCTTAAAATCAATTTTTTTAGATTTGTTGCAAAAATAATACAAATTAAGGAGGTTTGTGATGGAAAAAAAATATAAACTTACAGAAAAAGAATTAGGGAATGTATTTGAAGGTAAGATCATCTACACTGACACACTTGACTTGGTTATTTATATTTTAGAAGAAACAAAGGACCTCACAACTGGCCAACGGCGATATAATCATGTGCCTCACACATACTGGGACATTGGCGACCCTGGCAAACCACCACACGAAGATGTAGAATATCCACCTCTACCAATATATAGAGCTGATATGGATTTGTTTCATTCACCCGGTAGGTATATCATTAAAGTCGTTAACCGATACAATAAAGCAAAAAGCTATGGGTCAGTAACATTCTATAATGACGGAGATGATTACAAAGAAATTCACTCAGAAAGGAGAACATTGCATGCTGCGGATAAGAAAACAAATTCTGCCCGTAGCGAAATTATATCAATAGAAAAAAGATTACAGATACAGGAATCTCGCATAAGTAATATTTCCAAAATGTTGTTGGACTTGAAAAAATCCGTAGAAAAATTATCAGGGGAAATAGAAGAATATATTTATTGAGATTTTTCGAACCAAATAATTCGATCAAAAATGCCTACTTAAAGTGGTTTTAATGTATTTTAGAGGTAATTTACACGCTTCTGAAGCATTCTATGCTTCAGATTTGTTACAGTGTTAAAAAAGCCTGAAATAGCCGTTTTTAACGACGTTTTCACGGTTTTAATATTATGTATAAGTAGTCAAAAACAACGGTTTATAGCTTTGCTGCAGCAGCTTGCAACAGCACTCTGCTACAGATTGCTTCAGGGTTTTATGAATGTGGCCAAATGACGTATATATCAAAAGCAGCATTTTGCTCTTTCTTGCTATTACCAGGAATTCTACCCAAGTCCGTGTATCTAAGCCGGAAATGGCACGAAAGTGGCCCAAGTCTTCCACACGTGTCCTGCTATTTGTTTCGAATGAAGTGAGATAACATAAGGCGGGAAGGAAGTAAAAGGGTCGGTGGTTAAAGCCGACCCTTCTAGTTAAATCTTTAAAACACCACTGCATTTCTATTGACAACAGCTTATATTGTGAATACAATTTCAAAGGGAAGACAATGCAGATATGTACAGAGATAGAAGCATCTGGCGTTCTTTATTAAGTAGAACTAATAAGTTTGTAGCCAAGTAATAAAAGGAGGACACAATGAATAAAAGAATGTTCGTTATTTTTGTTTTAATCTTCCTGGGCAGTTTCATCTTTGCCCAGCGAAGGGATTCGATTGTGAGGATGTCGGCGATTGCGACGGGTGGTGTTCCGTGGGATAACAAACCCGATAGCGTATTCAATTACCTTGCCGACCGTGTTTCTATGTGCATTATTGAAATAAACGACTCAACCTTACCTTTGCTGTTATTCAAAAGTAGTGGTTCACTTATGAATTCCAATGGATTGTGTTATCTTGACACACTCATTTATGTCAATAGATTGGGAACTTCTTTCTGGATAGGAAGAATTTTATTACCGGATAGTATTGATTTCATAACTTGGTATGATTTACCGAATGCAAATCTTTCGCCAGAGCCTTGGGGTATAGAAGTCATAGACACAATTTTATATGTCGCAGTAGGTGATAAGGGTCTTTATATTTTCAATGTTAGAGACCCCACGAATCCCACTCAAATTACTTTTTACGATACGCCAGTAAATCTTACTGAACTTTGTATCGTAGATTCATTGATTTACCTTGCTGATTGTGATAGTATGATAATTTTGAATATCAAAAATCCTGCATCGCCTCAATATATTGGTGCGGTTGATATTCCTACATACTGTACTGATGTGCATGTTGTTTATCCATATGCTTATGCCACTGCTTATGCATCATTTGGTGTCGGGACTGACGGCAGTATTAAAATCATAGATGTTTCAAATCCAGCAACTCCGACAATTATTGGTAGTATTAACAACATCCGGGGCGACCCAAGAGCGGTGTTCGTCACCAACGATTATATATACACAGCCTCAATGGATTTTTGGTATGTCAAAGAGAATAAAGGAAAGACAAGAGCAGATGTGGAGGGGGGAATAAGGGTAGCTCAAGGCACGGTTCCTGATTCAGTGATAATCAGTTATGATACGCCAGGTGACCCGAGAGAGATATTTGTCAGGGGCAATTTGATTTTAGTGCCGGACAGCGATAGTTTACAGATACTGCATCATGACAAAACAGGAATTGCGGAATACAATAATAAAGTAGTACCGCTAATCTCGAAGTTTTTAGTACATCCAAATCCATCAAGAAACAAGGTTACCTGTGAATTCAATTTTCAGAAGGCATCACGTATTACCTTAACTGTTTATGATGAATTAGGACGAAAAGTGAGAGAAATATATCGCGGTCCAATAATCCCTGGCAATGTGCAGTTTTTTTGGGATGTTCGAGACCAAAATAGAAACATTGTCCCATCTGGTGAGTATTTTTTAAAAATTTCTACGCCTGATGGGAAGTTTAGTGAGTCAAAAAAAGTAATTTATTTAGGAGGCGAGTAATGAGACACGGAGAAACGGAGACAAGGAGAATCGGAGATGGGGGAAAGGAAGAAAAAATATCCGTGTTCACCCCGTTAACTATGGCATTATTTAATGATGAAAGGGCTTATATGTTAGCAATAAATATAATTTGCAAGGGCTATTGCTGTGAGATTAACATTATTTAACGGGGTAGCTCTGTGTGTTGCGTAAGCAACAATGGAGGTGAAAGATGGTTAAATCAAAATATTTGATTTACCTAATGCTGGTATGTATACCAGCATATAGTACAATATTAATGAGAAATACATTTGAGGAGTACGAAGGAACATCTTTTTCTCAAATGGGTTGGAGTATTTTTTCGGGTGGAAATGGTGTTTTAGAAATATATGGGGAGGACCCAGGTAATTCATATCAATCGCAGGCTCACGGTAAATGGAGTATGCACATAATTGACCCCGACAATTCTTCCTACGCCAATGCTTATAAAACTTTCTCTAATGCCGCATCTGAGTATATGACCGAATTCTACATGTGGATACCAGTTGACCATGCCCCCATTAACTCCTTTCCTCTCTGTGTGTTGTGGCATGTGGTTCTTCCAGAGACATTATATCCTGATTATCAGTATAAAACAGATATTGCTTTAATTCTTGATACGGTTGATACTCCTCCTAATGGTGCTTTGTTTAAAATTCTCGTTGAAGATTCAACAGGAATACAATTCGCCGCATATATCGACTCCACAGATCGCTGGTATAAGATACAGATCTACCGTCATGATGGCGTCGTTGATTTCTATTTAGACGGCGATTCTATCGCAACATTTAGTCCACTGAATTCTAACTATGTATCCAATAAAATTGTGCTCGGGACAACATCCACTGACGCCAATGCGGATGGCGAGGTATTTTATGATGATGTGATTATTTCGACCCCGCCGGTGGGCGAGCATCCGAGGTTGTTGTTTGAGGAGAGTGATTTATCTGTCCTTCGTTCTAGGCGCAATGACTCTAATAGTGGTAATTTAGGAATAAGTTACAAAGAAATGTGGGATACACTAAAAGTCAGGGCTGATATTTATCTCAATAGCAATTCCATTATGTTTAAATGGCCTAACCAGGACAGTTCTTATACTCTTTTCTATCCTTTTCCTCAAGTACCTAACCATATGCAGGATACATGTCATGACTATTGGTTGACACCATTTCGCAAAATTAATGCGTGGTTGAATATAGTTTCATTTGTAGGAATTATAAATGCGGATACTACAGGTACATATATAGACAGTGCAAAGAATATTTTAAACTCATTAGCCAATTGGCAATCATGTGTTAACTCGTCCTATCGTCTTGGGGGACTCCGCTATACGATGCTCTGTACAGGTGAATTGAGTTACAATATGGCATTAGCATATGATTGGCTCTATGATTATCTTACTTCTTACGAGAGAATGAATGTCCAGAATACCTTACTCACCCTATTAATAAATCAGATATACTTACAGGCTTTATACTATCCTGAAGATACACCCGGGCAACCAACAAATTATGCAAACGGTCGGTCAGTGATATTTGGCGGCGGATTAGGTGTTGCATGTCTAACCCTTGACAACGCCGGCGTAGAGGGTGAATCGCTTGTTGCGCATAGGAAGGTTGACAGTTTGCTATGCCATTTTCCTGACGCCTTGAGTCCTGATGGTGGGTTTAATGAGGGTTGTTCTTATGCCGGTTTTGCGATGGATTACATTATTGCATATCTTGAGGCTAACAACACGCTAAATAATTATAAAGATACGTCATTTGTTAAGAATTATCCAAAATGGCGGATACACTGTATGTTGCCGGGTGCTGAAAATTATCAAATAGGTTCATCATCTGATCAGGGGCCAAACTGAGATATTCCATTCTGTGATTATGATCATGTGGGTGGAGTATGGCGTGCATCGATGTGCCGACTGGCTGATTTATATTCTAATGGAATTGGAGAACACTGCCAGTGGTATCAGAATAAACGTCATGATAGTAGGAGAGTCGGATCGCTATATTTTCTTTGGGCGAATCCTTCATTAGTTACAGTGGCACCTGATAGTTTTACGCTAACCAAGGTGTTTACTGATATTGGTTGGGCGACAGCGAGGACTGGCTGGAGTGACGACGATTATCTATTTGCGCTGAAAAGTGGCGAGAAGGAATCACTTACCCATCATCACAAGGAACAAAATTCATTTATATTTGGTGGGAAAGGTCGCTGGCTTATTGCTGATGCTGGATACGGTCGGCAATCAGAGTGGAAAGAACGTATACACCACAATGGTTTAGATAATTTTGAGGACAATGCAACGGCAATGTGGCGAAAGGATTCTTTAATATACGCGTACTATACTACAGAAGATACTTTTACCTATTTTGAAAGTATAGATACCAGTTACACGACTCTTGATCCATGGGTCAGGGAGGTTATATTTTTCAATAAACTAGGTTGTTTTGTAATAAACGATTATGCTGAACGTATTGGTGCAATTGATTCTCTCCATTGGCGGATACATTCTTGGGTTGCACCGCATATTTCTGAGAACGATAGAAAAATCGAGATTATTTATTCGGAAGGTCCGAATCTTTTTGGCTATATTGTTTTTCCAGAGAATGTTAATACTGATTATGAAACATTAGAAGAAATTTCATTTGATGAGAATGGCACAACACGTTATTTTCGAAGGATTAGAGTAAATTTACCGACAGAAGATGTTGATACGTTTCGTGTGGTCGTTGGATTCGCACCATACGAGAATCAAGAATCAGAAATAACCCCAATTATTGGGGTAAACTTTAAAGGTGCAAAGTTAAAAAATGAAAAAGGCTGTGCTGCTGCTTTGTTCGGTATGAAAGATAATTTGGAAGGTGGTAAATATGACGTTTCGGTTGCTGATTCGCTTTTGAATATCGTGTGCAATTTAGTGCCGGACACGAGTTATTTAGTGATAACGAAAAAAGGTAATGAGGATGAAACAATTGATACCCTGCCCGCTAATGATGTTGGGATTTTGTTTTTTAAATTAAATAGCACAGGCGATTGGAAGGTTATTATTAGTCTGGCGCGCACCACGGGAGAGATTAAGATAAATCAGGACCAGAGTTATTGTAATATGCCTTATGTTGCCTTGAATCTTGAATCTTTAAATCCATTTACTGGTCAGGACGCAGATTCAATGAAGATCTGGCAGTATTATATCCCTCAGCAAGAAACATTGAGATACACCTATTCTACAAACTGGATACCATTTGATTCAACCTATTTCTGGTGCTTACGCCAGGAACAGGGAGTGAATAAAATCTATGCCCGATTTAGGTCTGGTGAGTGGAATGAAAGCCAAGAATATTGTGATTCAATAATCTTTGATAAAATTGCACCAACAGGTTCATTTGTGATCAATGATGATAGTACATTTACTAATTCTTCAAATGTTACATTAAAAAATTCATTGATCGATACATTGACCAGTATGTCAAAGATGCGCTTCGGCAATAAATTTTTAGAGAATTTTGTTAAAAACTCTGGGTTTGACAGTTCAGGTAATTGGGAATATGATACAGCGATATACCATAACAATTTAGATTTATTTGAAATTCCAGTGCAGACAACCGGCAATTACTTTTATCAATCAATTCTACCTGAGAGCCTTGCTGAGTTTGATAATGATACACTGTTATTGTGGATAGATTTGGTAGATAGTGCATTTACAGGAAGCGGTAAAGTTGAGTTTCAATACATATATGGTCCTCCTATGAGGGAAGATTCAATCGATCCAAGAGGTCAATATCCTTTTGGCACCATAATTACAATTCCTCAAGGCACAAATGCAAAAGTATCTCAATATAATCTTGCTTCTTATTTTAGATATCATCCTGAACCACCGCCCGGAGAAGAATTATATGAGGCAAGGGTTAGGGTGTTTATTGATGCGGGGGACATGAATACTGGTAAACTATTTATTGATAATTTACGGCTTGATGTGGTGAGTCCTTTTGATAGTTCAAGATTTAAAAATTATGATTCACTAAAAGAATGGACATTGACTTCAGGCAATGGTGTGCGAAAAGTGTATGGTCAGTTTTCAGATGGTGCGGGTAATGAGACCAGTGTTTTATTCGACAGTATTATTGTTGATACAACCAGACCCGCAGCGAATATTTCATCACCCGAGGACAAGCAGAAAATCAACGGCAATGTTGGGATTACAGGTTGGGCTTATGATTATCCTGATCCCGACCAGCACTTTAAGCAATATGAGTTGAAATATCAAGAATATGAAGGTGCTGATACATCGTGGTATGGAATTCATCCTGAATCACTATTTTATACTCCCAAAAATCCAAGTATACCACCTTGGACCCTTGGACAATGGAATACTCAGGAGGTCACGGATAGTCATGGCAATGGTTGGTATTATCTTAAACTTACAGTCAAAGATTCTGCAGGGAATTATCAAGATGACACAATCCGTGTTTATATTGATAATCCGATTGGTCGTGATGGCGAGTTTTCAGGGTTTTCTCATGATGTTTATGGATTAGCTGCACAAGATGAGATTTATATCGGTGAAATTGGGACTGGTAAGATCTATCGTTATAATGCTAATTATCAAATGATAGACACCTTTAATTTAATTGATTCAGTTGGTATTGGTTTTCCTCTGGCAATGGCAATTGATAATTCAGGAAAACTATGGGCAACTAATATAACCAGTCACCTGGTCAATAGATTTACTCCACAAGGCAATCTATTATTGCAATTTGGTAGTGGTTTTTCATTGCCTTCAGGCATTGGTTTTGATAATTCGGGCAATATCTGGGTATCAGATAGAATGCATCATAAGATAAAGAAATTTAATCAGAGTGGTGACACATTGTTCCAATTTGGCACAAGAGGCAGTGAATATGGCGAAATAAAACGGCCAATGGGAATCGCCCTACTTGATAACAAAATATATATTGCAGATTCAAGAAACAGACGTATATCAGTCTTTGATACTCTGGGCGATTTTATTAGGGTTATTGGTGAATCAGCTGGATTATTAATGCCGTTTGGTTTAACAGTAGATTCAATCGGGTGTGTTTTTGTGAGCGACTTTCTTGGTGACCGGGTAATTGAATTTGGTCCTTCTGGAAATCAATTGCTTGAGATTGACAGTATTCTTGATGCACCATCAGGACTTGCTTTATCCTCAGATGCAAATATATTGTATGTGAGTGATACCAAGCATAAAAGGGTACTGGCATTTACAGTAAGGGATGAACCACAAGAAGGCGGCGGTCCACAATCACACAGTGATGTTTATATTAATAGATTAATGTTTGATGTTTATCCGAGTATATTCTCAGAGCAATTAATTATTAGATTACAGGGTATGGGAGAGATATCAAAGAGCATGGAAATAAAAATCTACGATGTAAGTGGTCGATTAGTCAAACAATTTAATTATTTAACCGATCAACCATTTAACCAAATTATTTGGCGTGGCCAGGACGACCTCGACAGACAAGTCTCCAGTGGTGTTTACTTTATAAGACTTGTCATAGATGCTGTTGGAGGAACGTCTGATTACATAGAAACAAAAAAGGCAATACTGCTAAAATAATTCTGAATGTATAATTAAAATACCAACATTTAATACAGACTGGATGTATTTGTTCACTGAATTCTGCCTATTATTTAGTGCTATCGATAGATACAAAAAGAGTGGCATAAACATAAGTAGATTTGCACTACAGGTGGTATCCAACACGGCCTAAGGCTTTGTTTGCAGTGTTTGTGATCGCCGGGCAGGGGGATTCAAGTTCTCTGCTAAGAATTTTTGGTGTTTGAAAATTCTTTGTAGAGAAAAGGGGGTGTCCCCCTTTGCACCCGTATATTTTTACCAAAATATGGCACAAAGAAACAGGTGGTAAAACCTTAGATAAGATTCTTATTCAAAACAGGCATAAAAAGACTATTTTATTTAATTCTACAATAAATCATTGTGAAAGCCTATTGTAGAGTTCGCAACAACGCAAAAACCATGATTTTACGCTATTGTGGGTTATATACCACAATATTTGTGTGGGTTTACAAAAAACGCTCAATACAACGCAACACAAGAACACACAACGAAGGACTATTATGCGTCTCAGACCTTCAAATGAGCAAAAAAATAAAAAAAGGCCCGGAACACCTATTTTCAGGCATCCCGAGCCAACTATCAAAGAGTTTTGACATATTTCTTTAATGGACTACCTGGTATCTCCAATACCTTAGCTTGAGGAATCTTATCTGAACCTAGGGTGATAATTACTTCATAATGCTTCTTGGTTTCAACCACCTGGCAGTAAATAGTCGCAGTTTCACCAACACTTCGATTGAATTTATACTGGCTAAAGTATAGGCTAGGTGCCATCTTCTTTTTCTTCCTTCCTGTCATTATTGCACCTCCTATTCATAAGGCATAATT
>JAGMEL010000178.1 GCA_023128195.1 Caldifarciminota bacterium
TGCTTGGTTTTAAGAGCTGCTTTTTTATCAATCTCTGTCTGGCTGCATAAATTGAGTCATCAGAATAATGGCTGAGTGTTTCCTCTTTATACTTTTTCCAGGAAGTGGCATTAGGTTTTTTCAATATCATATAATCAAGGTCTGTTGAGATCGGCTCAGGTGGGATAAAAAATGGAATGAGAGCGTATACCTCTCTTAAATCATCTTTCGTTACCTTCTCTCTATGATTCATTACCGCATTTGCTTTTACCAATCGTCTAACAAAGTTGACTGCCCTAAACGGTTTTGCCTTTCCATTTGACAGCAGCTTACCCATACTTCTAATTGTGTGGCCTGCCTCAGGACTAATATCAACGAACTTTTTTTCTGATGGTGTTGGTATGAAGTATTTGAGATCTCCGTTGGTCTTGCCTACTGATAATCGACTGGTAATTAGCTTCTCATCCTCTTGCTCATAATCAAATGAAAAGGCCCCAAATCTACTTAAGAAACCTGTTCTTTCAAATAGCCTGCGGTTAGACTGAAAGCATTTACTGGTCATTGCCGTGATAATACCAAAATTTAATGGGACATCAAACGTCACGAATTTGTCATATCTTGATATTGCAGTCAAGCCTTCCTCAAGAATAATATTAGCCAGAGTCAAGAACGCTTCCCAACCTTTATTGCGACTCATCACCTTTAGCAAATCAGGAATATTAACATAACCTGTCTTGAAGCGTTGCATCTTCTCAATGATATTTTCCAGTCCGCGTCCCGTAATATCATTCACGATGATCATATTCTCGGCCCTGAACTTTGTCAATAGGAATGATTTACCTGTGCCTGGTTGTGCTACAAAAAGAAAACCTAAAGGTCTTTCGTCTGCAAGATAAGGAATGTGAAGACTTAGCTCAATAGCCTTAGTGGCTGCTTGTAAGCCTATAAGTCCTTTTCCTTGATTGTCTTTATTTTTCATTTTTGCTCCTTTCTTTTTAGAATGTTGTTAATCATATTTTCAACACTACCTCCTTTCACACAAAAAAAGGGTGCAGAGCCACCCTATTCCTCTGCACCCTCAAACAAAGCAGCCTGAACTTTACTTAACTTATCCTTAGTATGTCCAGGCTGCTCTTCTTTTCTAGCACACTTCTTTTTTAAGGTCTTCATTACTTCAATGAGAGGATTCTTTATCTCTCCACCTCTTGCCCTGTAAATATTATCTACCAGCTCTTTGTAGTAATACTCCTCGCCTTTAGTCAAACCGAGTTTTAATACCTCTTTCATATCGTCGGTCATCTCTTTACCTTTTCTTTCAAATACCCGGGCACAACAATACAAATAAATCTTAGTATGCTCGTGACTTAATGGTCCGCGCATTGAGGCGGTCATAAGATAAGCAGCAATCTCTGCAAATCCTACCTTAGGTGCATTAGGATTTACAATTCCTGCAAGTCCATACATTATTCGCTCATACTTTATTTCCTCAAGTAACCATTCAGGAATTGCATCAGCCCAGGTAGCATCACCTACGACGAGTCGGTTTTCCTTTTTGTCTTTTGTGCTCACGGTATTCCTCCTCACTCACCGGTTCATCTTTTACAAAGAACTCATAATCTTCCCTCAATGGAAAATTTATGACTGGTTTCAGATATAACACCTTATCAGGTGAATGTATTTCACCTACAATGAAGTGAATGAAGAAAGGCTGCTTCCTTAAAATACTTCTTATGAGCCACTTCATCTTTTTGACATCAGCTAAATCAATCCTGTCTTTCTTGCACTCCACCAGCTTTATTTTTTCACCAATGCAAATAAGATCCGGGTGCTTAGAAGCTGTCTGACGAGCGATAAGCACATTTCCAACCATTCCTTCCTGAAGTGCTTTTACTTCCCATTCAAACTTTCTGCCTTTTCTCACCGTGTTTTTGCATCTTCTTTGTTTCATTATCTTCTCCTTTTATAAAGGTTTCTATCTCACAGAGGTAATCAGTGAAAAAACCCTGGTCCTCAAATAAAATCTTTGCGATTTCTAATGCCCTTAACCAACGTTTTTTTCTTAACTTCATTTTCTTCCTCCAGTTGTGCGTTTATTTCATGACTGTTTATCCCGGTATTACGAATGAGTAGCTGGTCTTTTTCTACTACAACCTTTATATAGTCTCCAGGAGTAAATCCTGCGTCATAAACCCATTTACCAATCAACCTGATCATAGGATATGGATTACTGCCAAGACCACTATACACCTGGAGTGTCCTTTGTTTGAACATAAATACCTCCTGATTGAATTTCGTCGATAAAAAAAGGGAGCATAAAGCTCCCTTGAATAATACAGTCTTCTCTTGTTCCTATGCCAAGCCAATTATAGTAGCTGATCTAAACGCACTGCTTTGCATATTTGCAAGTTGTGTTTTAGCCACCTTTTTTCAATTGTCTAATGACGATTTTATGTTTTACTTCAGGACATACCCATACAGTCTTTTCACGGGATTTTATTTCACCATAAACAATATTCACAAGTATAGGTTGTATCTTAATAATTGCGCGTATCAGTCTTACCATCTTTTCAATCTCTGTTTTTGTAATTCGACCAGTTTTACACTGTAAAAGTTTGATCTGTTCACCAAAGCAAATTAGATTTGGGAAACTTGATTTTGCTTGTCGTACCACCAATACATACCCGAGTTTTTTAAGTTGTCTCTTAATTTCGTTTTCAAATTGAATGCCCTTGCGCTTTCTATTCTTGAGTTTCATTTACACCCCCGTTTTTTTACCAATTCACTGGTGTGTTTTATCATAAATCCTCCCTACAATAAAAATCGGTCCTGCTACTCGGGTTTGAGCTCAAATACTCGATCTTTCACAGGACCGACTAATACCTACTTAAGTTTTAGGACCACCTTTATCTTTTCAGGTGGCGGACTGCCTAACTGTGTTCTTCGCAAGTAGGCAGTTGGAAGAATTGCCGTGGGGTCATCAGACTTGTATCTGATACTGTGCTTGCAATCCTTTTCCCTTGTCATCTCAACTTCAAGGGTTGCTGTTGCCATATCTACCTCCTTTTTCAAATAATGGTGCATACAGTTTCTCGTATGCTACATCAACCTCTTCCTTGGTAAGGATATTATGACACAGAGGACAGTAGTATAATATTTCACCGTCTACTGATGCTTTTCTTTGGAGTATTACAATATCACAACTCATCAAGCAAAGCGGACAGTTCTGTTCCTCAGAGTCTCTACGAGACCCTTTATTGTCATTTATCAGAGGATACATAGCACACCTCTAAAATGGTGTGTCTACATCACCTTCACCGTCACTTTCACTGAGCAGATCCTCAAGAACCATAATTGTCTTTTTAAGATCGCTCTCTTTTGAGTTGTTATTGTAGAACGCATTTTCTTCACGTAGTTTTGCATAAGCCTTGTCTTTTCCGATTGTATCTACAAGCTCCTTGACCCGGAATTTTAATCGCTTTAGAGTATCTGCATCACCGCTTTCACTTCCACCAGTTTCTTCTGTTTTTGTTGAACCTACCCTACTCTTCACTCGAGAAACTACGGTCTCAACGATATATTCCAATACTAATACGAGTGCTTTATTAAAGCACTCCTGTGAGCATTTTAGCATAATACCTCCTTTCTTACACAACAAAAAAACCTGCTGGCTTTTGATAACTTACTTGATTAGTCAACAGGTTCATTAACACATATTGCAAATTTGCGCATAAAAAAAGGTGCGAACTATCAAGTCCACACCTTTTTAAATGGGGTTTAATATCACCAATTAGTTGAGACTATTAGATACCCTGCACGAAGAAGGACATCCCTTAAGCCATTCCAGTTGCCTGACCACACCACCTTATTTCTGAGGTCCTCCGGGGTATTCAAAAAGTTATATATAGACTCGCCAAAGGTTGCCCATCCTTTACCCTTAATCTCGTGTTGCTCATCACCTTTTTTGACAATCACCATATACTCGACACCTTTTCCACCTTTCTTTTTAGGTTGGCTATCCCAGGGTAACGGTCCAAATAATTCCCGGTATAGAATAGCCAGCTCTTCATATTCCTTTTTCTTAACTTCAACCTGGGCTAAAATTTCGGCTTTTTTGTCCTGCATTTTGGCCTTCATTGTATTGATTGTCTCAACAGCCTTCTTAAGGCTTTCTGTATCAATACTTTTTGCCTTCGTTGTTGCATCCTTTTCGCTCATTGTGGTTCCTCCTTTTTAATATTTTAATCGGTATATATTGTAATATGGAAATGAAGAAAAATAGGGGGGAATCCCCTGAATTAGAAAATAGTGTGGTTAATTATTTATTTATATTGTAATGGGATTTGTGTTGAGTTACTTGTTATTCAGTAAATTAAATAACTTTGTTTTTCGTTACTAAATTCTCTTAAAAATTTACAATATATGGATCTATGCTAGTTTAAATTATATAATTAACTGTTATTTATGATGCTTAATTACCTCAGTAAAGTTAATTTCGCGGTAGAATTAAAATTATCAGCTTCTAACTGACAGAAATAGACGCCACATGGTGCTTTTGTATTTTTAGTTATCATGCCATTCCAATATTTAGTATATACACCTGCTTTCTGATTCCCATTGTAAATTGACTTAATCATTTTGCCAGAAACGTCATATATTTTTATGGTAACATTTGATTCTTTTCGCAAGTTATAGTGTATTGCAACTTGATTAAAGGTGGGATTAGGGAAAAGAAGAAGCATTGGTTTTATAATCGAATTATTAACAGCATTTTCATGTACGGCATACGTATTGTCATAATACTTAATAGTTAAGTAATCATAATTATTTGCAGAATTCATTGAAGCACCACTAATATAAATATATCCCGAATCATCTACAGTTATCCCATACGCTATGTCAACATTGCTATAAGGACTGTTGTAGGTTGTGGTCCAGACTGTATCGCCATTTGAATTATATTTAATAATTAAATAATCATGCGATGTGCCGGGTGTGTTCATGCGAACACCAGCTATATAAATATCCCCAAAAGAATCAACTGCGATGTCATAAGCTTGTGTAGTTAAATCTTGTGAATCGTGAAATCTTCTTGTCCAAATCGTGTCACCATCAGTATTATATTTTATTGTCCAAATATCCCACAATGTAGAACCATTGCCAACATATCCCGTAACATAGATATTACCCATATTATCTGCTGCAACAGCTCGGGCGAAATTATGCTCTTCAATGCTATCACTTCTTTCCCAATGCCAAACTGTATCTGCACAGTCATATTTAATGGTAAGATAATGTCCACTTGGATTACCTGCAGAACCAGTAACATAGTAATATCCAAAAGTATCAACTGCAACACCATAAGCATAATCATCTCTACCTGAATCATGCAAATGTACCAGAAGAGTATCACCATTCGGTGTATACCTTACTGTAAGATAATTGTATCTAGTGGCAGAATAACAATAGCCGGTTATGTATATAGTGCCAAACATATCAATATCTATAGCCTGTGCAGATACAGGACCATAGCCATTGTATGTTCTTGTCCAGATTGTATCACCGTCAGCATTGTATTTGATAGTGTAATAGCCGTAACCGAAGAGTGTATCCCCAGAACAAAAACCAGTTACATAAACCCAGTTTGAATCATTATCAACGGCTATGCCACATGCACTATCACCTGCATTTGGTGATATTGCACCATTGAATCTTTTTGTCCATAGGGTATCTCCATCACTATTGTATTTTATTGTTAAGTAATCGTTGCCATCAGCACCGCTGAAAGATTGACTTGCACCAGTAACATATACATTCCCCATGTTGTCCAATGCAATATCACGCCCTTTGTCATGCAGATTTGCAGTGCCGTTGTATCTAGCTGTCCATATTGTATCGGGTGGAGCTGCAAAAGATAGAATGAGTAACAAAAGCAAAACAAAACTTGATTTTATCATCTTTCCTCCTTTCTTCAGTCCAGATTAAGTTATTTTATACCATATATGGCAGATGTCAAGCATAAATTTGCCATTGGTTATCTGGTATAATGGAATATTGCAATTATACTTAACTATGAAAAAGATGACAATTGTCGATAAAGTTGCTAAAAGAATTAAGGAATTAAGAAAGATGAAGCATTTATCTCAGGAACTGCTCGCTGAAAAAGCAGATTTGCACCCAAGCCTAATTGGCAAAATGGAAAGGGCTGAGATAAATCCGACGATAGCCTCTTTAGAAAAAATCTCTAAGGCTTTTAATATTTCGCTGTCAGAATTCTTTGCATTTCCAGGGGAAAAGGAAATTAGTGATGTTGATGTTCAAATCCTGGATAAAGCAGTTGATATTTTAGAACAAGCTTTAGAGCAGGCGAGAAGAATAAAAAAGAAATTTAGATAAACGGTTAAGACGGGTTATTTAACTTTTACCTTCCTCAACAAACAGGTTTTAATTTTGATTTTCCTCTAAACAATTTTAATTCTACAGCGTTTCTCTCAAAAAACTCAGGCATCTCCAAATCTTTAAACTCAATCTTACCTTCTACGTAATCAACTATTCTCTGTCCTGTCTTACGAGCAAATATCCGGTATCGCCATACCCATTCCTCTAATTCTTGTTCTTTTTTGGTTAATTTAATACCACCGGCAGTATGAGTGATTTCTCTATTAGGGTCTTCAAAAGCCAAAAAACCTGCCTCTTTCAAAATACTTTCAGCCTCTTCAAATAATTTCCCAGCTTTTTTTATTAAAAGTTCTCTATGGGTCATCATTTTTTCCTCCTAGATAATAATTACCTTGATTATAATGGCAATTACCTATTTGTCAATCAGATTCAATTATACTTAAATCGCCTTTTTGTATAATTTAGAAGTGATTTCAGGTAAAAAAAGCACTTGACGGGTCGTTTTTACGGTAGTCCTGTATTTATACCGGTGCAGGGTAATTAATAGGTTCGATTATGACTACAACGGCATACAAAAAAACCTCGCTGTATCAGGTTGTATGCCGTTGTAGAAGCCTATTTTCCTGGAACCTACAAGATTAATCATTATAGCGTACAACAACGTAAAATCAATGTTTTTAGCGGTTGTGGGACGCAAAAGTACAGAGTTACAAAGGAGATTTTGTGTAAATTGCGCATTGCTCTGTTTTAAGGTCTGATCCTTTGCAACACTGGGCTGTGTGTTAACGATTGTTAAGGAATGTTGAAAGTGCTATTTTAGCTGTGTTAACAAGTGTTAACACAGTGTAAAATTGGTATATTTTGCGCTATCCTACAGTGTTAAATACTGCCTCGACACAAAATTTGTGTCGAGTTTGTCAGAACGCGAGAATAATTTTGTATTCTTGAGCTAAAATTCTACTATTTTCTATTTCTCTTTTGCATTTAACAAGGAGATAATGGTTATTTTTTGTTTTTGTTAGTTTCATTTCGGGTGCTATTCATTAATATAATTCTTATATCCAATCTCACCTCTCTCGAAACTGAAGCTTATCAGCAACAAAACTAGTAATTCGGTATAACTTATACAATGTTGGCTCCTATGTTAATGAGCTGCTGTTGCACTACCTCAAGAGACTGCCCGCTGTGAGGACCCGCAACAATCCCATGAGGTGTTTGTATATTCCTATAGTGTTGCATAATCGCAAATGCTGCTACATGATCGATATTAAACACTGGGCCACCGCTCTCCCCGTGGTGCCAGCCAATGTTGAATTCATAAAACCAAGAACCATTTACATCATATTGAGCCGCAACAATCCCTTCATTCACGTGTCCTTTCAAAAAGAACTGCCCTCCTATAAACTGCCCATTATTATTGAGATTCGCCTTTGAGATTACTGGCGCTGGAAAACCATAGGTGAATACCTTTGTACAATCAGGCGAGTGGTTAAAAGTTATTGGTGCGGAAGGAATTCGCTGACCTGGCGTAGCTGGTGGACCTATCTCCAGAATAGCTACATCGCAATTTGCATCTTCAAGAGGAAATCCAATTATTGGAAAGTGAAATGCTTGAAGGCCATTACCAGGAACCGTGAAGGCATAGAATAAATCTTGAGGATCGTGATCCTTACCGTTGTTGAGTATATGATGTGCGGTAATCAGGAAACGATCGTCGACCACGCACCACGCGGTGCCAACAAATGCCAACTTGAACTGAACCACTGGTCGCTTTTTCTTCTTACCCTTCTTACGTTGTTCCTTGATGATCCGCATTATAGCGCACACAGAATCACGAACTTGAACAACGGCGTTAACCATGTTTGCCATAAGGTTTCTCCTTTTTCATTCTGCTCTTACCACCTAAGTGTTTATTTCTCACTCCTTTTTAATTTAACAAGAAGATGATAGCTATCACGTTTTTTTCCCACATCTTTGATGTGGTTGCAAAATTCAGTGTCCCGAGAGAGCCGAGGCGCTTTTCTTTTCATTGATTTCATTTTTGGCTCCTCGTATTTATTGGATGCAATTTTTTTCATATTTAACAATCATAGATTACAAAATTTGTCCCCACATTTCTTTCTTCAATATCTTTAAAACATTACTTAACTCATGTAAATATCGTTGTTTCTTGTCAATATGCTTTTCGATAATTAAAAGGGCTTTTTCAGTATCAGTGATGGCACTTTCTACTCTCTCAAAATCCTCAGCTATTTGGCTACCAAATAACCATGCACCTTGATTGAAAGATAAGCATGAGACCTTTGCTTCTCGACACAAGTTCACAATTTGTTTTTGCTTATTCCTTAGACTAAGCTTCATAATATCTGAATTGAATAGTATTTTGAGTATTTGTTCCAGCCATGTGTCAATAGGTTGTAAAAGGTGTACATCCACAATGTCACTTTCTTCTATATCATCTGCAAAATGAGCGATGTCTCTTAAATAAAAAGAAGCAATCTTATCCCCGATTCCTTTGATTGATTTTATAAAATCATATGCATTATGAGTATTTCCATTTTTTATAAGAGTTCTAACATGACCTGCAATATTTTCAATATTATTTGAAGCTAATTGGAAAATAATTCCTTTATCGCTGTTCATAGGATTGCAATCCCCGTTTACTTTCACCTTTCCTGTTTTTTTATCCAGAAGATTGAAGCTGTCCATAGCTATTTTCCGGTAGACGCTCCATAAATGTTTCGCTTCACTTATTGTAGGCTTGTGCCAATTTTGTGCATCCACATATTCTCGTGAAATGCACTCACAAGCAATTTGTGGATAAGCTGCAGCGGCTCCTTGACGTGCGTAAGCATATGTATCTAAGAAGACTCTTAATGCTTTATAGCCGTTGTCAAATTGTCGTATAAATTTTTCGTGATAGACAAGTCCATTTTTGTAGACAGCAGATATTTTATCAAAGAACTGCGCAGCATTTAATTGTAATGCGTTAAAATGATTCTTGATAATATTTTTCATAACGCCTCATTTTCCCTGACATTGAACCGTCAGATATTCATGGGTTTATATAATTTTCAATAAATCCTGTGGTTCTGATACTATTCTCTTAACGTAGATAGACTTTGTTTGCTGAACTCGTCCACAAGTGCCCTTGTCAAGCATAACTGTATCGCAATAAGGTGTATAGCTAGCGTGATATTCATCTATAAAATCATTTGCTTCTACTTTCATACCTCCGAATTTTATTCGCTCAAGAAAATTTGCAAATTTTAAACTTGGCATAAAACTATCCGCGATTGACAAAAGTTTATCTAAGAAAGAATCATCCTTTGATACAACATCGCCAGCTTCGTTTCTTTCAGGCATGTAATCTTTAATATGTAATTTTAATACATTATCTGGATTTTTCCAAAGAGCGGCGTCTTTATTCATCTGCGTCACAAAATCGGCATCTTTTTCCAACTGCAGTTTGAATTTATCGTAGAATTTAATTTTGATTAAGAAATCTATAATTTGTGGTATGGTACGTGGAGTTGATAATTCATATTTGAACCCATGTATCGTTAAAACATTAGGAATTTCATTACCTATTCGCTCGTCTTGGAAGACTATAAGTAGATCTGCAAATGAATCGAAGAAAAAATTTAAATCTCCTTTGCTACCACACATTAAATAATTAACAGCATTTCGGCATTCTTCTTTAAAGATATAATATGGTTCTGGTAACCACTTTACGATGTCTAGAGAATCAAGATAATTCGCCGTCGGGTCTTGATTACTGAGTTTCCTGCTGGAAAATTCAAATAAGTGCATTAATGACAAGACTAAAATATACTTTTTAGATCTTAATAATTGATTTATTGCATCCCATGGCTTATTATTACAGTTATTTGCGAGGTCACGCAATCTCGAAGTATCAAGATATAAATATTTCATTTTTAATAATAAACCCTTTTTTGATTACTAACCAATGCCCAAATTCTTTTTAATAACAATGCTGCTTGCATGATTGTGGCTATTCTTAAATAACAGCTGCAATTTTTTCATCGGTGACCCCACAAACTCCTTCTTCTGATTTCATTCACCGGTAATCAATTTAAATAAACGATCAATTATTT
>JAGMEL010000179.1 GCA_023128195.1 Caldifarciminota bacterium
TCTTTAAAATTAAACCAATTAATTAGACTTTTGTCCAATCTTTTTCCACCAGTCATCTTGGGTATCCATAAATCAATTTTGTCAGCAAAAGTAACTTTTTGGTTTTATGAATCTTGTATTAGATCATTTGAATGTATTTTGTTCCATTCTTGAGTACGGTACCTAATATATGATTCAATGCATGCTATTCCCAAAACCAAAGCTGAATGAAATTTAATAAACGAAGAGTTTTCAATTGCCTGATCTAATGCATTTTCAGCTTCTTCATATTGTGTCCAATATATTGACATTGTAATTGTTCCTGGTCCTTTAACTTCCAAATCTTTCTTGTTAGTATTGGCATCAACTCGAGTTACTTTCGCACCTCCTAATACGTACCAGGTACTCCCTACTAAATTTTCAAAGAAAGGCACAGATTTTTTAAACTCACGACATTTCTGTACAACATCCTGAAAATCTATATCTTGAGCTGAGAAGAAACGTTTTACGTCAGCATCAGTAACGAAGCTAATCCTGTACTCAATATCAAGAGAATGGTTTCCATGTTTTGCCATTGTTAATATTAATTCGTGTGCAGCTCGACGAGCTATCATTTTTTTTCTCTGTAATTTAATAGTTTTCATTGTTACCTGTATTTGTATATTTTTGAATTATCCTTCAATTACCTTCCTCTCTTTCTCCGTAATCCCATACAATTTGTAAACCAAATCATCAATTTCCCTATCGGTTTTTTCGATTTGTCTTTGAATTTGCTCTTTTTCACTATCTTTGGTTGGTTGTTGGGTATTAAAAGGTATCAACATCAATCAAAAACTGGAGACATGCAACATCGACAGCCCAAATCGCAAGTGCATTTTTCGTAAGGTAGTTCTGGTATGTTATTCAAGGTGTACTTTTTGTTCGCCATCGCCCTACACTCCTCACATGAATCGTCAGATGCAATAATCGCAATTTGCTTTATCGTTGCAATGCCTGATTTTATGGAATTGTTGATGTCATTTTTTTCTCTAAGAAATTCTGCATGAAATAAGAGCATTCTTGCTGCGGTATTGTTATCGAAACGAGACTTCGTCTCAAGGTTTGTCGGAAACCATTTATCAGCGACAGCGGCGCCATACAAATGCATCATACTTGCGCCAATCCTTAAAACCTCAAGTTTATCAACATCGACATCTGACAGGATTTTCGGTTTACTTTTAAAGATATTTGTCAGTATTTCTACATCAATTTGTTCGAGGTTGTAATTTTTCCAATCGATACCCATTCCTCTTGGAATAATTTGTGAGGCTTCAAATTTTACGACTTCCCTTATTGCTTTTACGAAATCTCTTTCTTTTAAGGCGTTAATAACAATACGTTCATTTTCTTCTCTCTTTTTGTCTTCCGTGTCAACAAATTCTTTAACTAATATTGCACCTACGTTAGAACACTTGTACAACTTGACCTTCGAATACTCTTCAAGTAATTCATCATTGGCGCAGTTTAATAATGTAGCAATTAACTTCTCCTTTTTCCCGGTGTGATTTAAATTTTTCTGTTTCAACATTTTTTTTAAATCGACCATCTTACATTTATAATCAAGTGCTCTTTTCAAATCAGCTTTTTCAAGAAGTCCTTTATTGTAGAAATCTTCGATTAACCGATCTACAGGTTTTTGTATAATAGATTGCCAAAATTCTGTCTGAAATTCTTGAGGTTCTTTGTATTTTTGGAATTTGCTTAACAAAAATAGCTCTTCAGGAGTTAAATCGCTATTGCTCATATCAATTTTATTCCCTCTATCACTTCTATTAATGGCTGTTTGAATAATTCTTCAACAACGTTCTCGCAAAAGTATTCATATAGTGCATAGTGTTTTTTAACATTATCAGGAATGCTTTTGATATTGTTTTGAAGCTTTTTGATTAACGTTTCAAGTATTTCTCTATTAACATCTTTTGTTTTGATTGAAATCTGTAGGTCTTCGATCCCGGATTTATGAGCTTCCATTTTTTCATCAATGGATGTTGTATCGCCCAAATCAAAAATATGTTCTAACGTATAGACAACTATTAATAATACTATCATGCTTGGCTCAATATTGTTAGTAAGCTTACGGCATTTCTCCCTGAAACTTTCATACGAGATTTTATCAATGATAAGCTCTTTAAGTGTTTCTTCTCTGGTGACGGGTCTACGAAGCCTCGGTTTTATAATAGCTATATAAGTTAAACCCATTATTTCATCTCTTTTTTGGGTATCTAATTTATCGAGCGTTTTAAAAAAGTACTCTAAAGTATTAATCGGAGGTTTCTTAAGATATAACAAATGAGCGGGATGCATAATTGATAGAAACGGGAATTTCCCCATGATATTGTATTTTCTTAACAATTTTGATTTACCTATTGATAATCTTTCGATGTCCGTCCTTTGCCATAGTTTGATTCTAAAAGGAGGGTTGTTATTTTTTTGGTAATCCTCAAGATAATCTATTGTGGAATTAGAAAGAAAGTTTGAAACTATTATCAATACTATATCAGGTCTTTCTGAATTTGCCCAGCTAAGAACATTTTGTAATTTCTCTGGAGGAACCCCCTTAATATAATGCTTGCATTCTACAAACCATTTCTCAAGATATTTTTTACCATCTATATCTTCTTTTTCCAACTGACATTCAATATCACGACCGCGGTCTGATGGACTAGATGAAAATCCTGTACCTTTTCTCCAGTTGATATTAACGAACCCAAGTTCAAAAAGTAAATCATAACAAAATTCCTCAAATCTAGTTGCATTAAGGTGGTCTAATGAAAATGATTTTATCATAGTTCATGTCCTGTCTTTAACTTCATTTCTCTCCTTCAATTACTTTCCTCTCTTTCTCCGTAATTCCATACAACTTATAAACCAACTCATCAATTTCTCTATCCGTTTTTTCAACCTGTCGCTGAATTTGTACTTTTCTACTGCCTTTTGCAATCTGCAATTTTTTATTCAAATCAAGCATCACATCCACTAATGCTACGAGATCATTGTGGCATTTTTTCTCTGCAGGATTAGTGAAATCAATGTTGCGGATGGGAAAAATCGCAAGTTCTTTTATTTTAAATTGCGGGAATATTTTCCTTTGTAATTTACCGAACTTATAGAAAAACCAGAAAGAAATAGTCTTTGAATTTATAACACCAAGTAAAAACTTAATGTTGTATGGATTATTAAATTTCTTTATTACCATACTGTTAAGATCATTGATGAAAACCCGATCTGAATAACTTCCATGAATTGAATAAGGAGGTTTAGCAGGTATCTGTCTAATTAAGAGTCTTTCACCCTTAAAAAGGTCAAATACTCTGGGGGCAGCTAAATTGTTACCGTATTTAATATACTTGTTCCCCCAATCTAAGAAATAGCGTTGGACATTTCTTCCATCGAGATACTTAAGATAAGTCTCATCAATTTTTTGCTCACTATGATATACCCTTTCTTTTCTCATTTTATTAGTCTGTTTTGGTTTGCCTTTTCCGACTTCATAAGCTTTTATTCCAGCTTTGACCTGCGTAAGATTTCTTAAATAGGTGCTTTTTTGTTCGATTTTTTTACACAGCTTCATTTTATCTTTGGACTTTAATAGATCATAGCTAATTATGTAATTATCGTCAGTTACAAAAGTGCGAACATCCTGTTCTACAACAAGATTGATTTTTTCATTTATCATTTCAAAAAAAGAAATTTTGCTGTCACCAGACTTACTGAATAACAAAATAGAAGTATCAACATTAGCCTGTTGAAATACTTTGTCGTAGATGTTTACTATAACAATCTGTTTGCCTCTATTTATTACAAACTTTCTGAAAAAAGATGTCGTGTCAATAGTCAACCAATTATTCGGAATTATGAAACCCATTCTGCCAGTCGGACTGAGTAAATTAAATGATTCTTCGGTAAACATAATATAAGTATTCAATTGATATTGTGCCAATTTATATTTTTGATAGAAGTAAGATTTTTCTTCTTCCTTAAATCCTTCGTCTCTCGCAAAAACATACGGCGGGTTACCGATTACTACATCAAATCCACCTTCATCAACCATTATTTTCCTGAATACATCTTTCCAGTTAAATGCTTTAACTTTGTACCAGTCATCGCCAAAGTATTTTTTGAGTTCTAAGGTGTCGCCTGAGATTAATGAGTTGCCACAGCGGATGTTTTTATCGAGCATTGGTAAAATTGAGCGCCCGGGAATAATACCAAATTCACCTTCAAGCATTTTGAGCATTAATGACAGTTTTGTGACTTCCACTGCCTGTTCGTCTATGTCCACGCCAAAGATATGTTCTTGCAGAATTTTGCTTTTTTCTTCAATGGTAA
>JAGMEL010000018.1 GCA_023128195.1 Caldifarciminota bacterium
ATCTTTATTCAAAAGCTGCTTTTCACAACTGTCCATACTCCTGATGCCGACCTGCACAATCGGACACATCTGGCGCAGCCTCGCCATAACACACGCATGATTGTATTTGGAACCCTCGTATTCATCCCTGAGGTCAGAGTGTGCATCGAGTTGCAAAACGCACATTTTTTTATGCTTTTTATAATGTGCTTTTACCGAGCCAATACTGACCGGGTGCTCCCCTCCGACAACTACAACGAATTTACCTTTATCAAGGTGTCCTGCAACTCTCTTCTCAATCTCATCAACCATCTCTTCAGGCCTGCTTTTGCACCTTGCCGGTCTATCTGTATATATACCTTTCAGAAAAACCTCAGAATCGGTCTCAATGTCATAAAGCTCCATATGCCCCGAAGCCTCTATTATAACTTCAGGACCTCTATCAGAGCCTTTAATCCATGTGCTTGTTTCATCATAAGGTACCGGGACTATAACTATAGCCGAACCGTCCTGTTCAGAATACGCTTGGGGCAGGTCCCCGAAACCGTATGGTTTTTTCATTGCTGCGGCCCGTTTAACTGGTCGTTAAATAAAAACATTGCAATAGCAACCGTTGTCGTCCACAGACCTTCCAGTCCCCTTGCGGTTTGGGTGATATTCGTGGTTTTAATAAACAGCCCGCTTGATTTGTATGCCTGCTCCTTCTCCGACCACGCTGTGTCGGGGTCGAGTTCAAAACCTAATGTCGCCCCTAACATCCCTGCTGCTAAATCTTCTGCCATATCGCCCGCCTGCTGGCTGTTCATCCCGTGGCCGTGCACCTCGCTTAAATAACCCCATTGTTCCTTATCCTTTGGTACCGCTATTCCAATCGACGAAGCCACAAGTCTTCCATGTTCGTTGGTATCTGCTCTGGCCATTACGCAAAAGCTTATCTGACCAGGAATCAGTTCCTGTATTCCGCTTTCTCTACTTATAACCTTACATCCCGGCGGTAAAATTGATGATACCTGAACAAGGTTTTGTTGTGCAACACCAGCCTGCCTGAGCGCTGTCTCGAAGGACTTTAGTTGGTATTTGTGCTGGCCAACCCCTTTTGTTAAAAAAACTTTAGCTGGTAAAAACTTCATCTGACTCTCCTATCTTTTTATTGCTTCAGTTTCGCCGATAAATTTTATCATAACCTATTTTTATCTCAAGAGTTTTCGCTTCTGGAAAAACTCCTCTTCAAACTATTCCTTTTACCCGCGTGGTTCTGAGACCGGCTCAAAACCGATTCCAAGTTCGCCTTTCTCGACATCAACTTTTATAATTTTTACCTTCTTGTCTTCCACATTGAAAATCGGCTCAAAAGGCTCATCACTCAGTAGCGAGGCAAGTACATTTGCTCTCAAATTATCCATATCAACTTCAATCTCTCCAAGATGCTTAGCGTACATTTTTCGGGCCACTATCCTTGCAATAACAGTAACCGGCACAGCTCCAACCTTAACTTTCGTTATGTGAAGATTCAAGAGTCCATTTTCGTTAATTACCGGCCTGCCCGCAACTGTTATGATAAATTCAACCTCTTTCAA
>JAGMEL010000180.1 GCA_023128195.1 Caldifarciminota bacterium
TAGTAGAAACTGAGGGGCTTGAAGAGGTCATTGTTTTTGGCGAAGAAGAAACAATAGATGTATCAGAAGAACCGGTATTACCTCAACCAGTTGAAGAAGAGATTGTTGCTCCTCCAGAACTCGTTATGCCACCAGTTGAAGAAGAAGAAATCACGGAAATCACCCTCCCACCTGTTATAGAAGAGGAACCGGTTATGCCAATAATACCCGTCGAAGAAACACCTCCGCCCGTAATAACAGAATATATTCCACCAACACTTCCAACTGCACCGGCTACTCCATCTTCGACAAAAGTTTTTGGATTCAGAATTCAGATCTTTGCATCATCGACCGAAAAGAACGCATCAAGAGTCGCTGACGACGCAAAAACGTCGTTTCCTGAATATGTTTATGTTGAATATGTTCCTCCATACTATAAAGTCCGTATTGGTGATTGTCTAACACGAGAAGATGCCGAGATTCTGAAGAATAAAGCATTGAGATTGGGTTATCGCGGCGCATTTGTCATTGAAACGATGATTACACCATAACAGATCGTTATTGGTTTTTTGGCATCTGTCTCACATCGAGTCTTCGACATCAAATAGGCCGCCCGCATGGTTATTCGTCAGCAAAAGTCGTTTTTGGGTTAGGGTAACGAAATCTGATATCTGTATTTTCTTTTTAGCTTATGCTAATAGTGCTTGCTACAAAAAATGAACACAAAATAAAAGAAATCAAGGAAATTTTAGGAACAGATATCCATTATCAAACCTTAAGTGATTATTTTAATATAAACATAAAAGAGGCAGGCAGAACCCTGATGCAAAATAGTCTTACCAAGGCTGCATTTACGTTTAAAATCAGCGGTAAACCAGCACTTGCCGACGATTCGGGTATATTTGTTGAAGCACTCAATGGTGAACCTGGTGTTTTCTCTTCAAGATACGGTATTGATGATGAAGATAGAATCACTAAACTCCTTAAGAATTTAGAGACCAAAAAAAATCGAAAGGCTGTATTTAAAGCAGTATTTGTGTACTACTACGCCCTAAACAAGTACGAAATATTTGATGGTGAATGTGCCGGCGAGATTGCATATGAGCCACGCGGAACAACGGGTTTTGGCTATGACCCAGTATTCATTCCGAATGGTTATAAAAAGACATTTGCCCAGCTCGGGCAAAAAGTAAAAAATCGTATCAGTCATCGAACAAAGGCTTTGGCGAAATTTAAAAAATATTTACAACAGTTACCTGTATAAGGCATCTATAGAAAATTTGGAGTGCAATGAATCTTCTCATTGCCAAATATGGAGTGCAACAAGTCCCCTTGTTGCAAATATGATCCGAAAGAAATTGAGGGGAACTGTAATTTTTCTCTGGAAAGAGATTGCTTCTCCCGCACTTTTTGCAAAAGTGCGGGATCGCAATGACAAAAGAATAAAACTCAGCGCAAAATCTCTACCAGTTTCTCCCTAAAGTGTTCACCTCTGATAATTTTTACTGCTGATTTATACACACTATAATAATCAGCAAGTAGCTCTATCATTTCCTTATTTGCTTTATTTTTAATTGCAGGTGACAACACCTTTACTTTCAAGTAATCTTTATCTAATTTGATTATCTCTGATTTCTTTGCCCGGGGAACAACTTTAACCTTAATATACATTTACTCACACATTATTACTTAAATAATCATACACTATCTTACAAATTCTTTGCGCTGCCCTCCCGTCCCAGAATTTTGGTACCTGTCCCTTTTTACCTTTTCCTTGCAGAATTTTGTCTGTCTCTTCAATAATTTTCATTTGACTTTTACCAACAATAATATTTGTACCCATTGAAACGGTTACGGGTCTCTCAGTATTCTTCCTTAATGTAAGACAGGGTACATTAAGCACGGTTGTTTCTTCTTGAATGCCGCCGGAGTCGGTCATTACAAACTTTGCATGTATCAAAAGTTTAATAAAATCTAAATAGCCAAGGGGCGAAATAATCTCAAGAAAATCAGTGTTCATATGATATTTATGAAGCATCTTTTTGGTTCGTGGATGAATTGGAAAAATTATCTGTATTGATTTCGAGACTTTTTTTAATGCATTAAGGAGCTTTTTAAAATCTTCCCGGTCATCAACATTTGTAGGTCGATGTATAGTTAATACTGCGTAATTGTTCTTTTTTAATTTCAATTGCGTCAAAATCTCGGATTCTTCTGCCTTCTTTTTAGATTTTAATAAAGAATCTATCATTACATTGCCAACGTAGAATATCTTCTCTGTGTCGATACCTTCTTTTATTAAATTATCTTCAGCATCAGACTCTGTAGTAAAGAGAAAATCCGATAAAGAATCAGTGAGTCGACGATTGATCTCTTCTGGCATTTGCCAATCATAACTGCGCAAGCCTGCCTCGATGTGGGCAACAAGAGGATAATACTGCTGATTGCTGCAACGATATTTTGCTGCGGCTAATGCACAGGCAAGTGTTGAATTAACATCGCCAACGACCATAACCAGATGAGGATTTTGTTCCACTAAAATTTTTTCAAATGCAATCATTACCTTTGCGGTCTGTATACTGTGAGTTCCTGAACCAACACCGAGATAGAAGTGAGGTTCTGTTAATTTAAGATCATCAAAAAAAACCTTTGAAAGATTCTTATCGTAATGCTGACCTGTATGAATAAGTAGTGGAGTCACTTCTTTATTTTTTTTAAACTCAACAAACACAGGAGCAGCCTTCATGAAGTTTGGGCGTGCTCCAACTACAATAATTACTTTATATTTCAATTTTTTGTTACTTTTTCTTGAGTGAGATCTATATATAATTGAGTTCTTTTACCTTTCACAAGAGGAGGACTCAATTGTTGTCCTTGTAAACGATTCTCTAACATAGTATCTCTCTCTGGAATAATTGTATTTCCTGTAGCCACCTTTAAAATTTTTCCATTTGAATCCACAATTGCCCTTACGATTCTATCCCGCGGTATCTGCAATTCTTGAACTTCTGTCAAGCTGATAATTTCATCCTGTGCCTCAATGCCGAGAGCACCCGCTTCACCTTTTTTAGCATGATCAAATACTTCAACATCTCTTGCCTTTGCCATTGTCGGCACTTTTGATGTGGTTAAGGCTTTTTTCTCTTTTACAACTACCCCTTTAGCATATACCTCTTCTCGAGCAAAACCTGCCTTAGGAATTTCAATATCCAATTCTTTCTTCGCCTCTACCTCAGCGTAGAGAATCCTTTCATCAAGACTCGCAAAGCTGACAGGTCGATTAATATTGATTAATACTACGAATACCAGAAGTGCTACAGCAGCAGGTGCAAGGATTGGCGAAAACCGAAAGAGACGAAAACGGGGTTTCTTTTTAACCTTTTCCAGTACCCGACGGTTTATATTAAAAATAAACTCTCTTGATGGCTCCTCGATTTCTGCGGTTCTAACATGTTCATCTAATTGTCTTAATTCTTCAAGTTCTTTCCGGCAAGCCTCACATTCCTTAAGATGTTTTTCTATTTCTGCTTTCTGTTTTTTATCAAGTTCACCATCAAGATAACCGCTTAAAAGCTCTACTCGTAAATCACATTTCATTTTTTTTGCACCCCCATTTCTTTAAATATTCCTCTGAGTTTTTGCCTGGCGCGCGCTAATCTTGACATAACTGTCCCTTTTGGAATCTTAAGAACCTTACTGATCTCATCATAAGAAAAATCCTCTTCAACCTTTAAAACAATAATTGTCCTATAATCATCTGGTAATTTAGCCATCGCCGCAGTAATTCGTTCCTGTAATACTTTCTGCTTTGTCATCTCTACAGGATTCCCTTTTTTCGCAGCCAGACTGTGCTCAAAAAATTCAATAGGTTGCACTTGACCACGTCTCTCTTTTTTTAAATAATTTATCGCGTTATTTACCGCAATCCGACATATCCACGCATAAAAGGGCCTTCCAATCTCAAATTTTGAAATTGCCCTGAATGCCTTTATAAACGCTTCCTCAACAAGGTCTTCAGCATCGTCCCGATTATAAACCATTCGGTACATAATTTTGTACAGAGGCAATTTATAACGTTCCACCAGAGGATTAAATGATTCACAGTCTCCATTTTTAACACGTTCAATCAAAAACTCATCACTCTCTATACTATTATACACAAAATTGCCTTTTATATTCCATCTTTCGGATGTAATAATCTGTCTGAATCAATTATTCTGCCAAAGAATAACCGGCTGGTATTTCAAAAACCTTGTTATTTATCGGTTTGGCATCTATTTTTGTAACGACACTATGGGTTTTCATTGAAAATGACATCCCTGTACCTCCCATTGTTATATCCATATCTACCTCAAGTGGAAAACCCTCAATTTCGCCGATCTTTTTTTGAAATTCTTCAAGTGATTTTCTATTTGCCATCATACCTGTATTTGATGATTTCATACCCATTTCTGTCATTTTCTTATTAAACTCCATAATTTCCTCGTAGCATTGAATGTCTTTTGTAATCCACATAGTCTGGGTAAAACTCATATCACCTTGTTCGTCTTCGACTTTCATTGAAACAACTATTTCTTCACATTTTTTTCCAAGTACTACTTTCTTTTTACCGGTTCTTTCAACTGTAATTTTAGGCACTTTACCTAATGCCTCTTCCTCACCGGTAATTCCTTCTATCTCTCCGCCAAGTTTCATTTCTGAATACTGTTCATTATCTATATCCAATGTCCAGATAACGCCCTTATCGAGTCGGGTAATAATAACGCTTGTCTGTTCCCCAGCCATAGGACTTGTTGAAGTCATTTCTGTCCTTGAACGGTCACCTTTAATAAAAACAGACATTGTAGTTTCACCACCACCCATACCCATCATACCTTCAGTGGTTGTCGACATATCATACATTACGTCACCATATAAAAAGAATCCCAAAAAAAGGACTAAAATAAATCGGTGTAACTTCATCAATTACCTCCTCTTTCTTAGAATTATATCATAAACCTCATAAATGTCAACAAAAAAGAGTGCATGATAAAATGGAAGATGGGTAAGGGTTAAGATGCTGGAAAAAACAATTAAAAATCCAGGTTCCAAACCCAAATCATTACAAACTTAGATTTTTAGGTATTTGTATTTTTACCCAAACCCGTTGCAAACGGGCTGTGTTTGTATTTTTAGGTATTTACCCAAGCTCGTTATAAACGAGCTGGGTTTAGGTATTTTATCTCAGGGTAGTACTGAAACTGTTCTTCTACCACCCCTTGTATAACCGAATTTTACTTTACCAGGGGCAAGGGCATAAAGTGTGTAGTCCTTACCAACACCCACATTCATACCTGGATGGACCTTTGTGCCGCGCTGGCGAATGATTATTGTTCCGGCATTCACAACGTGACCGTCAAATCTTTTAACACCTAATCGTTTACCACACGAATCACGGCCATTCCTTGATGCTCCAACACCTTTTTTATGTGCCATATTTACCTCCTTTTTTTTTACACGAATAACACGAATAATAAAAAATCACGAATATACACAAATTCACCCCCGTCTCCGTGTCCCCTTGTCTTCATTTCTTGATAATACCTGTTATTTCTATTTGACTGAAATCCTGACGATGTCCTGTTTTCCGACGGTATTTTTTTCTTTTCTTAAATTTAAAAACGATAATCTTGGGAAGCCTACCATGATTTTTGACGATTCCTTCAACCTTTGCTCCTTTAACATGGGGCTGACCAAATATTGTATTACCATTATCCTTTATCATCAAAACTTCATTAAATTCAACTTTCTTGCCGACCTCACCAATATGGGCAGGTATGGTTATCTTTTCACCTTTGCTCACAACATATTGATAACCATTTGTCGTAATCACTGCAAACATTACCTACCTCCTCCTTCAGGTTCTTCAGGAATAATAGGTGCCTGTTCTTCAGGAATTGCTGGTTGCACGGGCATTTCCTCTAATCCTTTCTCAATCGCACTTCTTGTAGTTGTTCCTCGAGAAATTAGAACAAGTATAAGTGAAGTAGCAAAAAAACCAATTGCCAATCCAGTGGTCAACTTCACAAAAAATGGCGTAGCTCCCTTGCCACCAAATAGCGCATCACTTCCACCGCCACCACCGCCAAACACACTCGACATACCGCCACCTTTTGATTGTTGCAGTAAAACCACAATGACCAGCAGCACACATATAAGTACGTGCAAAAACATAATCACACTGTACATTTCTTCTCCTTCTCATGGCTAATTACCTTCAAGTAACAGCTTGCTTTCCCAAAATTGTTATTAATTCTAAAGAATAAAAATTTCAACTGCTCAAATTCAAACATGAAGTATTATATCTATTTTACAGGCGATGTCAAGTGACCAGCGAACTTTATAATCCGCGCAAAACTCTCAGGTTTCAGGCTTGCTCCACCAACCAGAACACCATCAATATCCTGTTGTGCCATTAATACATCCACGTTTTCTGGTTTTAC
>JAGMEL010000181.1 GCA_023128195.1 Caldifarciminota bacterium
TGGACTTGAGCAGCTTGCTCTGGAGTGGCAGTCTTGCCAGTACCTATTGCCCAAACTGGCTCGTAGGCAAGGATGAGCTTGTGCACTTCGTTCTCAATGCCTTGCAACCCCTGGCTCAGCTGCCTTGAAATAACCTCTTCAGTCTGACCATTCTGTTTTTCTTGTTCTGTTTCTCCAACACAAAAAATCGAAATCAAACCGATTTCCAGAGCAGTTTTCAGCTTCGTGTTTATCACTTCATCAGTCTCACCCATAATATGTCTTCTTTCAGAATGCCCGATAACAACATATTCACAACCAAGTTGTTTTAAGAACAACCCTGAGATTTCACCGGTAAAAGCCCCTCGCCTTGCCCAATGCATATTCTGCGCACCCAACCTCAACCGGCTGTTCTGGATTATTTCACTGACGTATGATAATGATGTAAACGGCGGTATGATTATTATCTCGCGGTCTTTAACATCACCCACTAATTCTAAAAGTTTCTGCACCAATGACCTCGATTCAGCAGCATCCATATTCATCTTCCAGTTACCGGCAATAATTGGTTTCAATATTATCTGGTCTTTTAGCGCTTCTATACCGGGCAATTTTTTACCTTCAAGGAACTGAAGCGTCGCACCACCGCCTGTTGAAACGTGTGTAACTTCATCACGCAAACCGTATTTAGACAGCGCAGCTATAGTATCACCACCGCCCACAATAGAGACTACACCCTTGGTCGTTGCATCGGCAATTGACCTCGCCACGTGTGCAGTGCCTTTTGTAAACTCATCTATCTCAAAGATACCCATGGGCCCATTCCAGACAATGGTCTTAACCCTACTCACCATCTGGGCTATATCCTTTCTTGTTTTCTCACCGATATCAACTCCGTAGTAGTCAGCAGGCATATTACAGGCCTCCACGCACTCAGTTGGACTACCCTTTTTTAGCTCTTTGGCGACCAGAACATCTACTGGTAAATAGATTTTCTGGTTATTGAGCAGGACCGTTGCTTCATCAAGGAAAGCATCTTCACAAAGAGATTTGCCGATCTCGTATCCTCTTGCCTTGTAAAATGTAAAACACATACCACCGCCAATAATAAGGTGGTCAACGATCTTCAGCAAATTTCTTATGCCTCCGATCTTAGTTGATACTTTTGCGCCACCTACTATGCCCAAAAAAGGACGTCGAGGTCTTTTCAAAACAGCTTCAAGAAGTTCAATCTCCTTTGCCATAAGAAAACCGCATGCCGGTTTGTCAAAATGAACCGCCACACCAGCAACTGAAGCATGAGCACGGTGTGCGGTTCCAAAGGCATCATTAACGTATAGATCAGCAAACGAAGCGAGTTCTTTTGCGAAATCAGGATCATTGCGTTTCTCTTCAGGGTGAAACCTGGTATTTTCAAGGAACAGAATGTCACCCGTATTCAAAGCCTGGACCATTTTCTTAACCTCATCACCAACACAATCCGGAGCAAAGATTACTTTACGATGTAATAGTTCTGTCAACCTGTGTGCCACGGGTGCAAGACTCATCTTTGGATTAACCTTGCCCTCTGGTCTACCAAGATGGCTGGCAATGACTGGAATGCCTCCTTGATCAAGAATATATTTAATAGTTGGAAGCGATGACCTGATCCTTGTGTCGTCGGTGATCTCCAGGTCTTCATCAAGAGGAACATTAAAATCTACCCTTATAAATACCTTTTTACCATTAATTGATAAATTTTTAACTGAAAGCTTTGCCATTATTCTTTTCCTATTATATATTCAAGCAAATCAATCATTCTAATTGAATATCCCCATTCATTATCATACCAGCTTAATACCTTTATCAAATTACCATTAACCTTTGTCAATTCAGCATCAAAAATAGAAGAATATGAATTACCAATGAAATCTGAAGAGACCAATGGCTCATCACAATACTGAAGATAACCTTTAAGACTTTCTTCTGAGGCATCTTTAAATGTTTTGTTAACCTCATCTTTTGTAGTATCTTTTTCAAGCTCTGCAACAAAATCAATGATTGAAACATTTGGAGTTGGCACCCTCAGTGCTATTGCATCCAATTTTCCTTTTAAATCAGGGAATAATCCTATTATTGCCTTTGCTGCACCAGTTGATGTCGGAATCATTGAAAGTGCTGCAGCTCGCGCCCTGCGCAAATCCTTGTGGGGTAAATCAAGAATCTTCTGATCAGTCGTATATGAATGAATTGTTGTCATAAAACCTCTGCGAATTCCGAAATTTTCATGAAGCACCTTTACCACTGGTGCAAAACAGTTTGTTGTACAGGAGGCATTTGAAAAAATAAAATCCTTTTTAGGATCGTATGTATCCTCATTTACACCCATAACAAAAGACGGAATATTTGGTTCACCTTTGCCCGGGGCAGAAAGCATAACCCTTTTTGCATCGGCTTTTATGTGCAATTCAGCCTTACTATACTCTCTAAATTTACCAGAGGATTCGAGAACATAATCGACTCCCAGGTCTTTCCATGGAAGCTTTAAAGGGTCCTTTTCTGAAAAAACCTTGTAATCCTTACCATCAACAGATATGGCATTATCCTTTGCCTTTACATCGGCATTAAATGTTCTGTGAACTGAATCATATTTTAATAGATGTGCAAGGGTTTTGGCATCGGTAATATCATTTATGCCTACAATTTCAAATTTTTCATTCTTATAACCTGCTCTAAAAACCAATCTACCAATTCTTCCAAATCCATTAATCGCAATTTTCGCTTTCATATAACCTCCTTAATTTCTTCCTGAAATTATAGCCAGAAATGAGTTAAAGTCAACGAATTTTTGGAATACCGCAGGACAGGTCTCGCTATTCCATTTTTTTTCGAATCCAACAACATTGACACAATTTTTAAATTCTGTATAATCACCTATGCAGGATATTACAAAAGGAGTCAGGGCATTTACCATTGGAACTGCAATAAGTCGAGTTTTAGGTTTAGTAAGAGAATCAGTATTCGCCTACCTGTTTGGGGCAGGCATGACGACCGATGCCTTTAATGCAGCATTCCGTATCCCCAACTTATTCAGAGACCTCTTTGCTGAAACTGCCCTGTCTGCCGCTTTCATACCCGCCCTGACCTCAGCAAAACAAAAGGGTAAAGAACAGCAAAACCTCCTTGCCAGCAACGTGTTTAATGTCCTGGTGATTGTCGTCGGCACCATCGTCGTTCTCGGTATTATCTTTTCACCGTATATCGTAAAGATCATTGCCTTTGGTTTTGGCACGGTGCCGAACAAACTTAATCTCACCGCTACCTTGACTGCAGTCATTTTTCCATTTCTGCTGTTCATCGCCTTTGCTGCCTGGGCAATGGGCTACTTGAACACGGAACAGGAATTTTTCATACCTTCCCTTGCACCGGCTTTCTTTAATATCTTATCAATCGCCACGCCAATCATTCTCTATATGTATCTGGTAAAACATGGCGTTGATCCGATATTCGGTATGGCGATCGGCGTAACCATCGGCGGTTTGATGCAGTTTCTAATACAAATCCCAAGGCTCTATAAAAAAGGGTTTCGCTACCGGTTTTATATTAATTTCAAAGACCCCAGCTTTAAAAAAATAATCACATTATTCATCCCTGTAGCAATGGGCCTTGCTGCCTCAAGAATAAATGTTACCGTCGATATTTTCCTGGTATCACTGCTTGCTGAACGCAGCATGACCTGGCTCAATTATGCATTCCGGATAATGCACCTGCCCCTGGGCCTGTTTGGTATTGCAGTAGGCACTGTTGCCTTACCCACAATTTCAAAATACGTTACCCAGAAAAAACACGCTGAAGCAAAAGCCATTTTATTTGACTCGCTTAAACTCGTTTTTTTTCTCACCATTTCAAGTGCTGCCATAATCGCCTTTCTTTCTTATCCCATCACGCGTCTCATCTATGAACGCGGTAAGTTCACTCCTTATGACACCTATGCAACAACTCAGGCATTAATCCTCTATATTATCGGCATACCTTTTGTCGCGGGGATACGTAATGTTGCGGCGGTCTTTTATGCATACAGGGACGCCAAAACGCCGATGTATGCAAGTTTTGTCGCGGTTGCTGTGAACATAGTATTGAACCTGCTGTTAATGCGTATCATTGGATTCCGGGCATTTCCTTTATCCACGACAATATCATCATTTGTGAACCTGGCGATTTTGTTTTACTACTTACCACGTAAGGTTGGCAGGTTCAAATTCTTACCTTTAGTAAAATACTTTGTCCTGCTCGCGATCGCAGCCTGTACCGCGGGTCTCTTTGCAATGCTCATCAATGACTTCCTTGTTAGTACCATAGGTTTAACCTTTTTCGAACAGATATTAAATCTCCTTATCAGCGGGAGCATTGGCTTGGCGATTTTTTACAGTTTATGTTTGATTCTGGGTCTTGATGAAGCTAAAGATTTTCTAAAACGCCTGGTCAAACGTTGAGTTGAATATCCACGAAATTGGTTTGAGGATTAGGGTTTAGAAGCCGGATTTTAAAATACTTTTCCGGCTTCCAAACCTTTACCCTTTTTCCTAAACCATTTAGGTGTTTACCCCTACACCAAAACCATTGGTGTT
>JAGMEL010000182.1 GCA_023128195.1 Caldifarciminota bacterium
TAAATGCCTTTATTGCCTCATCATAATTAGCGAGAGCCAAATACTGTGCACCCAATACCCAGTACGCCATTGATAAAGACACTGCGCCTTTTTTAAGCTCATAGGCAAGCCGAAGATTCAATTTCGCTGCGTCCAGCCCTATAACCAGATCGGATCGGGATATGCTAATTCCTTTTTCATCCCATCCAGGCCAGGTATATGAAGCCAGGTTATATGAAATAATCTTTGCCATAAATTTCATTTGTACTGCCTTTTCCACATCGTCCTTTGCAATTTCCTGAGCCTTTATAAGGCAATATTGAATCCCTGCCCTGGAAAAAACAATCACCTCAGTAAGCGCTTTTTCTTTCCAATAGAAATCATTAACAAGTTTTGAATATATCTTTGCCACTGTTTGTGGTTCACCCTGGTCATTAATGTATTCTATTGCCTTAAATGTATCGTGCTCCTTAAGAAGCGTTTTTACTTTATTCAAAACCATTGCCCTGTCTTCAGTGTCCTTTTGTTGACCCACTGCTTCCTGAATTGGAAAGATTATGCAAAGAATAAAAATAAGACAAAAACCTGCTCTCAATTTTTTCTTCATAAATTACCTCTTAAACTCAAATTTTGCCTTGAAGTGTCTTAATGGAAGATCCCTGCCATATGTGACTTTTACTGGTGGAATCTGATGCCTGTACTCATATAAAATCTTTACAGACTCTGCACAGGATGCTAAATCTTGCTTCTCATACCTGAGTCGTGGAATAGCAAATCTCACAAAATTTACCTCAGAAGGAATTTCTCTCTTTGTGTTTTTATCAAAATACCCAAATGCAAAATAACCGAGTTCGCATGCTCTATGACCATAAGCAGCCAGAAGAAGAGCACACAATGCTATACCCCCAAAATCTCCAGGTTTCATTTCTGTATCTTTAAAGAATCTATTCACATCTAAATAAACAGCATGTCCACCAATTGGCGTTAAAACAGGCACTCCTTGTTTATGAAGCTCCTCCCCAAATTCTTGTACTTGGTTTATTCTATATGTCAAATATTCCTGTTTAATAATTATTTTTAAACCTACTGAAAGTGCCATTATATCTCTTCCTGAAAGTCCGCCATATGTAGGATGTCCCTCTTTTACAATCTGGTAATTCGTGAGCATCTCCGAGCTGTCTGGATATTTCTTTATGAATAAACCATTATCTTTAAGAAAAAGCCCACCTCCCATATTTACAAGACCATCTTTTTTAAAACTTATGGTAAACCCATCTACGTGGGAAAACATCTCTTTAACAATTTTTTTTATTTCTGTGTCTGTATATCCTCTTTCGTATTTTTTTATAAACCATGCATTCTCGGCAAATCTGCATGCATCAAAAAAAAGTGGAACATTGTATTTATGAGCAAGTTCAGCAACCTCCTCAATATTTTTCATTGAAACAGGCTGGGCACCAGCCGTATTATTTGTTATTGTTAGATATGCCAGTGGAATTTTGTCTGAAGACTTTTCCAGGAGTTTCTTGAATTCCTGTATATTCATATTACCTTTAAAATATGAATCTGACTTATCTCGTTTTAACTCAGAAGAAAAAAGATTTACGGCTTGAATCTTATTTATCTGTATATTGGCTTGTGTAGTATCAAAATGTCCATTACTTGGAATGATAAGGTCTGAACCTGTTTTTCCCAATAACGTAAAAAGGGCATCTTCGCATGATCTCCCTTGATGAAAGATAAAAGCATTGGGTCTTCCAGACCCCGGTTTGTTAAAAAATTCTTCACCAAACGTTTCTCTGATTTGATCTATTAATAAAAAATAACCTCTATTTGAACCGTATGCCTCGTCTCCCAAATGCAATGCAGCCCATTGTTCATTAGTCATTGTTGTAACACCAGAATCAGACAAAAGATCGCAACCAGTGATCATCTCTGAAGGAAAAAAGAAAACATTCAATCCCACACTTTGCAGCATTTTTGCCCGTTCTTCTGGCGAGAAAATACTTTTCAATTCCACTGAATGGTTAAAGTAAGGCCTTGGATGAATTGCAAGGTTTTTTTCTTCTGGAAGTTTTTTTATTAAATTTAATAATTTCATATAACAATCAATCAAGTGATTCAACTAGTATTTCAGCAATATCCATTACCTGAATATTTACATCCATCGATTTTATTGTCTCCTCAAACATCTGCAAACAGTAAGGACAGGCAACCGCAATAACCTCAGCACCAGTATCCAATAATTGTTTAATACGGATATCAGCTATTCGTTCACCCTTTAGCCAGTCAATCCATAACCCCCCACTCCCGGCACCGCAACAAAGAGCTAGATTACGAGAAAAATCCTCCACTTCTACTAAACTCAATCCGGGAATGCTCATGAGAACTTTCCTCGGCTCTTCATAGATATTATTTTGACGCCCGAGTGTACACGGGTCATGATACACAACCTTTTTATTGAACTGATTATTAGGAGTAATCTTACCTGCGTCAATAAGATGGGCAAAATATTGCGTTGTATGAAGAACTTCAAAATTCGCGCCCAGCTCGGCATAGTCTTTTTTAAATGCAGTGTAGCAATGAGGAGATGTTGCCAGAATTTTTTTAACAACAGATTCTTTAAACTTTGCAATATTTGCCTTTGCTACATCACCAAATACCTGTTCGGCTCCGACCCTCCTGATCGCCTCACCACAACAATTTTCCTCTATACCAAGAATGCCAAATGAAACACCACCCGTCTCAAGGATCTTTGCAGTAGCTTGAGCTACTTTCTGAATCCTTGTATCATAAGATGGAATACAACATGGGAAATAAAGAAATTCCATATCTCTGCTAAATTGCGGAACATTCAAATCCTTTGCCCAATCTGCTCTCTTTTCCCTTGGTTCACCCAATGGATTTCCGACATTTTTAATTTTCAAAACAATAGATTTCAAAGTCTCAGGATAGGAACCAAAATCAACTAAAATTCTGCGTGCTGCCCTGAGTATATTGGGGATATTAATACCATGGGGACATTGATCAACACATGCCTCGCATCCAACACAACGGTATATCTTATCGACCTCTTTTGCTAATTCTTCTTTTTCCTCACTACTTGCTACTGTTCCTAATGCTGTCTCTACAGGAAACCGGAACACAGGAAAATCATATGTGCCTACCTGAAACCAGGGGCAGATACTGGCGCACTTACCGCACTGTATACATTTATATATATCCTCGGCACCCTCGTCTATCAGGGCATCTCTGATTTCCGTATTTATTTCAGTAACCAAACTCTTTTTATTCAAAGATTACCTCCACCATTTTAAGTATCTGTTGATCCTTAAAGTTCTTCTGTTGGGTTGCACCACTTGGACAGGCTGCTATGCAAGCACCACACCCTTTACACAGTGCCTCATTCACCGTCACAATATTTTTTTCCTCGACAAATTCTCGCGCCTCGTATGGGCAGGTATCAATACAGAGTTTACAGGCACTACACAACTCTTCATCTACCGCAGCAATCATCGGTTCAATCTGAAGTTCCTTTTGTGAAAACATCTCCAAAACCTTTGAGGCAGCACCTGATGCCTGTGCAACGGTCTCAGGAATGTCTTTTGGCGATTGTGCACAACCCGCAAGGTAGAAACCAGAAACCAGGGATTCAACAGGCCGCAGTTTGGGATGTGCTTCAGTAAAGAAACCGTAAATATCTACCTGTATCCTCAACTTCCTGGCGAGCTCGATCGCTTCAGCAGAAGGGACAATCGCCATAGAGAGAACAATCATATCACATTTGACACGAAGCTGCCTGCCGGTCACTGTATCAATGCTCCAGATAACAAGTTCATCACCATCTTTAATAATCCTTGAAGGTTTTCCTTTGACATACAGTATCTTTGCTTCTTGCTTAGCCCTTAGAACAAATTCTTCGTAACCCTTGCCTGCTGTTCTGACATCGATATTAAAAACAATAGCCTCACCATCAGACACATGTTCTTTGTAAAGGAGTGCATGTTTGGCATTATACATACAGCATACCTTTGAACAATAAGGAAAATGGTGCTCTGGGTCGCGTGATCCAACGCAACAAATAAAGGCAACTCTCTTTGGCTCATTATTGTCAGAGGGCCTTCTTATTTGCCCCTCAGTCGGGCCTGATGCCGAAAGCAACCTTTCGAATTGCAGTCCATTGATCACGTCTTTGTACTTACCAGTACCGTATTCTGGAATTTTCTCTACGGGGTAAAGTTCATATCCTGTGGCAACAATTATCGCTCCGATTTCTTCTTCAATAATTTCATCTTTCTGTTCAAAATCTACAGCTTGTGGCGGACAGATAATTTGGCACACACGACATTTTCCGTCTTTCAAAAAATAGGTACAATGTTCTTTATCAATAATCGGCTTATTAGGAACTGCCTGCGGAAAAGGTGTAAATATTGCCTTTCTCTTATCCAGCCCTTGATTAAATTCGGAATCTACTTTAACCGGACATTTTTCATAACAGAGACCGCAACCTGTGCATTTACTGTTATCAATAAATGACGCCCTTTTTCTTATCTTTACTTTGAAGTTTCCAACATTACCAGATAACTGCTCCACTTCTGAATAGGTCAGTAATTTAATACGTGGATGTTGAGCAATCTCGACCATCTTTGGCGTTAAAATACATTGAGAGCAGTCCAGTGTTGGAAAGGTCTCTGATAACTGTGCCATATGACCACCTATTGACGGACTTTTCTCAACCAGTACTACTTCATAACCAGAATTAGCAATATCTAAAGATGCCTGTATACCTGCGATACCTGCACCGATTACCAATGCCCGTGGATTTACTGGAATTTTTATTGGTGTAAGAGGATTATTCTGTTTTGCTTTTTCTACAATTACTTTTATAATCTTCATTGCCTTTTGTGTAGCCTGATTTACATCACTGTGGGGCCAACTGCATTGCTCCCGAATATTTGCAATTTCCAGAAGATAAGGATTTAAACCTATCGCCTGCGCAGCACGACGAAATGTTGTTTCGTGTAAAGAAGGGCTACAAGCTGCAACTACAATGCCTTCAAGTTTGTTTTCTTTTATCTTCTCTTTTATCAAATTCTGCCCAGGGTCAGAACACATATATTTATAATCCTCGCAAAAAACCACTCCAGGATATTTGCTAATATCCTCCATCACCCTATTGATATCCACAGTCCCGCTAATATTACGACCGCAATGGCAGATAAATACACCGATTCTCTTCATGAATTATTGCTTCATCTCCATTATCTTGTTTTTAAGTAATGGAACAAGCTTAAATAGATCATCGACTATTCCATAATCAGCTTCGTTAAATATCGGTGCGTTGGGATCTTTATTAACTGCAATTATTAAGTCCGAGTTTTTCATTCCTGTAATATGTTGAAATGCACCGGAAATACCTAATGCAATATATAATTTTGGCTTCACTGTTTTTCCCGAAGAACCAACCTGTCTATCTTTTGGTAACCAACCAGCATCGACAACAGGTCTTGAGCAGGCAAGCACGCCACCTATAGCGTCAGCAAAATCTTCAATAATCGACATATTAGCCTTTTCCCTAACGCCCCTGCCTATACCAATAATAATATCGGCTTTTGTAATATCTACCTCACCAATTGCTGCTTCAATGTATTCAATAAATTTTCGATAATCTGGTTCATCCTTTACCGGCGATTCGATCTTTTCAACCTCAGCGCTTAAATTACTTCCCCCACCCGGGAAACAACCACTTCTTAATGTCAACATATACGAAGGATTATCGCGCAGTAAAACCCGGGTGTTTAATTTACCATCATATACCTGGCGTATAACCTTAAGTTTATTATCTGCAATCTCAATATCCAGACAATCTGTGGTAAATGGCATATCCATTTGTGAAGCGAGTGCCGGGCATAGATCCATACCACATGCAGTATGAGCAATCAGTGTCAGCATGGGATTATAATTTTTTACAATTTCCGAAAGGGCAATTTGATATGTCTCGGAGTTAAACTTTTCAAAGAGTTCATTATCAATAACCAAAAGGCGGTGTGCCTCTGTTTTCAGTTTCTCAATCAGTCCCTCTGTATTATATCCGAGAAGCACTGCTGTTAGCTTTGTGCTTTGTTGCTCAGCAAGTTTTCTACCACAGGCTAAAAGTTCATATGTAATATCTCTAATTACACCCTGTCGGTGTTCCACTAATGCAAAAATCTCCGCCATCATTCCTCCTTAAAGTAATCCTTTTTCTTTTATTATGCCTGTTAGTTTAGTAGAAATTTCATCCATGCTGCCACTGAGAATCTCTGCACGTTTACCAACAGGTGGAATAAAGAGTTCTTCAAGATTTGAATTCAGGGTAATTTTTTCTGCAGAAATTTCATCCCTACCCACAACCTTTATCTCTTTTTTCGCTGCCCTTCTTATGGCAATGAGCGAAGCGTAGCGCGGTTCGTTTATGCCAGTCTGGACTGCAAACAGTGCCGGCAGATTGATTTCAAGGTGCTCCAGTAATCCGCCTTCAAGCTCCCGGTGCACGTGCGCTTTATTATCAACGAAATCCATTTTTGTAACGAGAGTCGCGTGTGGAATACCAGCAAGTTCGGCAAGTATAACACCCACCTGAGAATAATAATCGTCGGTAGCTATACACCCGGTAAATATCACATCATACTTTAAATCTTTTATCACTTCTTTTAAAATTGCAGCGGTTTTATAGCCATCGAGTTCACCAAAATCCTCTGCCTTTATCCTGATCGCACTATCAGCACCTTTAGCCAGGGCAATACGCAGTGTATCATCAGTTTCAGCAGCACCTAAAGATACTGCAGTCAATGTACCGCTGAATTTCTCTTTTAGAAGAATTGCCTCTTCAAGTGCATATGTGTCTGACTCGTTCAGGTCAAATGTTAAATGATCCTTTATTATATCCTTACCAGAAGAGTCTATCTTAACCTCTGCCTCAGCAGTCTGCGCAACCCTTTTTATACAAACTATGATATCCAAAATAACCTCCTTCCTAAAAAAATGCAGTATCATTACATTCGCAGTATCATCCGCCACGCAACATGGCGGATTCGCAGTATCGTTCCTAACGGAACTCGCAGTATCACCTTCGGCTCGCCCTGTTCTTTCTTTGGCGAGTCCCGACCAATGTCGGGACGATCCTGCGTCTCCTGCGAGTTTCGCCATTATTAATGGCGGGACGATACTGCAAGCTCGTTTCGAGATTTTTCGAGAAACGAAGCGATCCTGCTTTTCTTATTTAACCAGTTCTCTTGCAATTACTATCTTCT
>JAGMEL010000183.1 GCA_023128195.1 Caldifarciminota bacterium
ATCAACATATATCGATAATTCAGCACCATAAATCAGTAGTTTATAATAGCACTCAATCATAAAGAATAAACTTTAATCAAATTACACATCCCACGAAACTTAACACGAGCATTATACTAATTTTGTTGGAGGAATCAATTACGAAAGGCGGTAATCTACATTATAGCAGACACCATAGTCCTATCGAAAATTGCTCTTATTCCTTGTCTCTTCATTTGTAAAAATGAACTAATAAAGGGGATAGGTACTCAAATAAAAGTTGAACTGAAAAAATTGCCGACCTCTAAGCAAATAGTAAAATAGTCGCTGTTGGGCGGCTGACTTCAGAGCGTTTGTCAAGAGCCTGCTGCAGGGTCGTCTAACCACGAGCAAAGACCGCGCCAGATTGCGTAAGGGATGTTTGGTCTCATGGTGTTATAAACTACCATTAGGATATTCAAGCGCCAGCAATTTGAAGAGAGTGCCCAGTATGGCTCACTTTTTTACCCTTCGGATTACAATCCGATGGTTTAGCAGCTCGTCTTTTCAAAACAGTGTTTGGCTTTAGGTATTGCCCTACTACTGGGTTATAACGAGGCCGAAGGGACTCGAACCCTCAACCTTCGGATTCGAAGGCACCAACTACTATTATAACCGTCTGTTTTATAATGACTTATGCGTGCTTTTAGCGAATAAAGCTGGGTATGGGTTCAAATTGTGCCCACCTGTGCCTACACTAAGCTCAAAGCAGATTGAAAAATGACGCCTGAATGACGCCCCCATGATAGCACTTTTAACGTCTTAAGAAACACGCTAATGGCTGCCCTTAGAAGGGCAAAGACTTAAGTCTGACGAATATCTGCACCGTACACAAGTATTTAATAAAAGAATCGAGATATTGTTTTTTAAGTTCAGGATCGGTTACGGGCAAATCCTGCATCAATTATGTTTTTTAGTAGTAGATGCGTTTCCTCAAGAGAACGTAAAAGGCAAGTATTCTCAGTTTTTGGCTCCAATGATGTATAATGCCGGATTTTTTCTTGCATTTATAAAACCTACGATTAATCCGATAGTGCAAAACCTTTTTATGACAGGAATCAAGCTCATCGGAATGCAGTTCCTTGATGACATTTGACCTCCGTTTCAATGTTTACATTTCTTGATAAGAACTCTCGACTAGTATCTTGTCGCTCTTTCGGCCCCAGAGTACAACTTCTCGGGCATATCTTATTTTATCGTTTTCAAAATCTTTTGGAGACAATTTTAAAAGCTGTTGTTCTTTTTTAAGAGGTTTTGGCTTTGAATGTAAACAGTGTTCAAAATATTCAGGCAGATTCGAAGAAAATTCATATTCCGTGACACCTGTTCCTGTCTGATAAGGTACCCTCATATTTTGATATTTTATCACTTCATACAATTCGTTTTCGTCGTAAGATATTGCTTTTTCGGTTAAAAAACATTTGGTAATTTCAGAAAATTCTTCATAAAATTTATCTAGCTTTTCCGTAATGCGCAGAAAACCTGCCTCCTCGATATCCCAATACAAAGGTCCGTATTCTGCGATAATCTGTCCTCTTCCTTTACCTTTCAGCAGATTATCCAAATGGTTTTCGGAATGTTCGAGTTCCTGCCGAAAGACAGAACCTGTATCAGATGGAATTTGCAGTTCACAGATATATCTAATCAAATCTGCATACGATAGGTCATATCTGTCAACAAGATATTTAAGTATAAAAAAGCCTAACTTCATACTATGCAGTAGCATTGTAAGCCAGGCAAATTTCGCAGAACTTCGCCAGTCACCGACAGGCATACTCCTGGTAGCGACAATTATATCCTGGTATTCCTGTATTTCACCTTGTTTTTTTGCGCTACTATGAATCTCTGTCAGTACAATTTTCTTGGTAATAATCCCGAATTTCTGCTGATATTCTGGGTCTGCAAGTTCGGTATTTGGATATACCTCACAAAGATAAACAAACAGCTGATTTTTAAGCCCTGACTTTAAATGCTGTTCTATACCATTTGTCCAGCTTTCATAGCTTTCGCCGGGCAGTCCCAATATCATCTCAGAATAAACCGGGATGCCGTATTCATTGAACAGTGTCTGAAGGTTGTTATAGGTTGACATTTTGATGTTTTTTCTTCTAACATTCTCAAGGGCTTGTTCGCAATTGGTTTGCCTGCTCAAAGTAACACTTTTTTCGAGATTGTTTTCATGCAGTAGCATCCCTATTTTGAAAATTCTCTTATCTGTATTTTTGCCGAAACACGTTCTGAATTTTTCGGGATACCCATATTTAGTCTTTGTATCCACAAGACAAGAAGCGATATCGTAATCTCTTTTATGCATCCCAAAGTTAGAATCAGCATTGAAAACATATCTTATTTGGTGTTTGCCACACCATTCAATTTCGGATTGAAATCTTTCGAGTGAATGAAAACGCCATTTGGCACTGAGTCCGCCTTGTCCCCAAAAGCAATAAGAACAGTTAAACGGACAGCCTCGATTAGTTTCTATTATTGCCTGAAAGTTCAAACCGTCATTTTCCTTAAAAAGATATTCGTAAACTCCATCAAGATATGGAGAAGGGAATTTATCAAGATCCTTCGGAGAAAGCCTCTCTTCGGCATTTTTAACATATCGACCTGTCTTCTTATCACGCCATGATATCCCCGCAATACCTGAAAAATCTTCAGAATCTATTGCTCTTTCAAGGATTTCTGTAAAGGTTATTTCACCTTCACCACGAACAGAAATATCTATAAACCAGTACCTGTCAAAATAACTTTGGGCTTCAAAAGGAACCTGAGGCCCTCCAAAAACAATCAGGCATTCGGGATAAAGCTGTTTTACTTTTTCTGCTATATGCAAATTAAGCTGTTCATTCCACATCGAAACCGAAAAAGCTGCAATCGAAGGCGATTTGTATTTTTCCAATATAAGCTCGGGCTTGTCTCTATAAAACAAAAAGGGTGAAAAGTCATAAACACTGGTAATTTTTTTGTGGTTTTTGGCATAAGCACAAAGTAGCCCTGATACAAACGGCAGGTACGCTGTGTTGCTCATAAGAACATTGTATTCATTAAAATAGACTTTTCGTTTTGTTGTTTTCATA
>JAGMEL010000184.1 GCA_023128195.1 Caldifarciminota bacterium
TTAATTTGCCAATTGGCAAATTAATGAATTGAGAAATTACTTAATTAATTAAATACGCCGGGATAATTGATTTTTGATTTTGTGGTACAAAAGGGGTTTTGGGTCTGGGTAGTACCAGGTGTAGAAAAGGTTGTTGTGGTAAAGCGGATCAGTATCCTCACTGAGATCGGTTTTTTTAAATTCTCTGGTATGGGGGATAGGTGAGAATTCACAAAGGTGAGAATGAACACCTAAATTGTGGCAGAGTTTGATCGAATCGATTATTTCTTCATAACCCTGGCCCGGTATACCAAATAAAATATAGGTATGAATTGCATCGGGCGCAAACCCGTTTTTTATCAGTATATTGACGGCATTTATAAATTCTTCTGTATAGACCTTGCCCCCGGTTGTTTTTTGAACCTCAGGGTTAATTGTTTCCAAACTCAAATAGATTGTTTTAAAATTCGCATCAAACATCAATCGAGCAATCTTTTCATTAATATACCTGCAATGAAGTCCATTTGAGGCATGGAGATTTATATTGTATTTTCTCTTTATTATTTCCTCTAAAAGCTTGAGAAAATTTTTATTATAGAGCAGGGCATCATCAAAAAAAGCAATATTTTTTGTTTTTCCAGAAAAGTAATTCAGTTGTTCGATAATAGCCTTATTTGATAATACCAGAAATTTTGGGCATAAGAATTTTGTTGCGCAATACGTACAATCAAATGGACAGCCGCGTGACGTGAGAATGACGCCGTAATGTAATTTTTTATAAAAAGAGAAGTCAGGTGTAACATAATCTAATTCTAATTTAGTATTTTGGATATAGCCTAAGTCACTGATTAATTTGATTAAATGCTTTTCTGATGGTCCAGTAAATATTATATCTGCACCTGAATATTCTTTTGCATGTTTTTCACAGAGTGTAGCATAAATACCGCCGAGAATTATTTTGGTCTTTGGAAATTTTTCTTTCAGGATTTTTATCGCTTCAAACAGACCAGGATACCAGTAGGTCATTGTTGAGGTTATAAAGATAATATCAGGCTCGTCTATTTCATTAATGATTCTCAAGAATAATTTTCTTGGCATACCGTATCGCTTATAATACCTGGGGATTTTTTTGAAAATTTCTGGTTTTTTTACAACCTCATGAATATATTTGCCGCGACCCCATATGTCAGTTTTTGTGTTTGTTTTGAAATACGGGCTTGCTCGATCCATGCAATCAATGAAATCAATTTCAAACCCGAGTTTTTTTAATATGCTTGCAATGATTAATAAACCAACAGGTTTGTTCCAGAAATCAAAAGCCTTAAAATCATAAACCCAGGGATTAACCAATAATGCCCGCATGAATTAATTGTAGTTAATTGAAATGAAATATCAAGAGTAATAGTGAAGAGGATTCAGTCTGCTATCTAGGGCTGTAATAAAAAGCATCAGAGAATTGACCCCACTGTTCTTGCTATTTATCTACTACAGCGTTTTCGCTATTTTATCAAGATTATCAACAATTGATTTAAAGAATTCTTGATTAGGAAAGATGCTTGCAAATATCTTTGCAAGTAAAGGAGCTGTTTCTTTGACTGAAAGACAATACTGCATTTCCAAAAATTTCTCTCTGAACGTTCTGATTTTTTCTTTCACATCAACATTTTTTATGACAACATCAGCCACATACTTAGCAAGCACGTTGAAATCGTTTTCATTCATGCCAAACCGTGTCATTTCCTGAACTCCCATTCTTATGCCACTTGCATCAAGAAAGGTCTCATCATCAGGTAATGCCTGGTAATTAGTGATGATATTGTTCTCTTCCAGTCTCCGGGCGAGTTCGTCTCCTTTTCCGTGTTTGCTTATTCTAATAACGACTTGATGGGTTTCAGTAAAACCATCGGCTTGGTCTCCTTCAACATCTATTCCCGCGCTCTTTAGTGCTTGGGCAAATGCTCTTGCGTTCTTCTGTACCTGGAATTGATATTCTTCTTTAAAAGCATTCATCTCATAGGTTGCCATAAGGAGCGCAACAAGTGTACCAAGATGGTGGTTGCTTGTAGAACCAGGAAATGCGCGACCCTTGATATCTATCCATAACTTAGACAACGGACTTCCTTTGGGTATGCTTGATGCAATCACCCCGCGTTGAGGACCAAAAAAGGTCTTGTGCGTACTGCCGGTTACAATATCCGCACCTTGTTTAAAGGGTTCCTGAAAAATACCGTACAGACCAAGCACATGAGCCATATCATACATAATAACTGGTTTTGGATCCCAATCCTTCACTATGTTGTGAACAAATTCAACAGGTTCTCTATGCAAGAACATACTCTTTCCAAAGACAATAAGTTCAGGTTTGTGTTGTTCCAAGAGTTTTCCCAGTTTTTCGGTATCTATCTTATAGAGACAATCTTTTTTCACCGGGAAATTTACAACCCTTTCTTTTCCTGTTGTTGGATTTTCTTCAACATAATTGAAAAGGGAACCCATTGGTTGAGAACTAAGATGACCGCCTTTTGTCAATTCATTATTCATCACCAGCTTCAACTTGCGGAATGGTTCGCCCTCTTTTCTGCCTCTGTTAACAAACTTTAACATCGCTTTAAATACAACTTCATTTGCCATTTGTCCACTTATGGTCCTGAGTTCAACTCTGGGGCAATCAAAGTACTGAGCCATCTCTTGTCTCAAATCTTCTTCGACATCTCGAATGAAATCTATGCCCTGATAAAAATAGATTTCTTTGCCCTTCATGGTTCGGTGTTCAGCATATCTTCCAGATGGATCTGAAATCTCACATAATTTTACTAAAGGACTCGGTGTGGTTTCCGAGGGGATGAGGTTAATGCACTCCCTCTGACGCCACTTATTATTCTCTTCTATTCTTTTGACCAAATATCTTATTTTCTCTGATAAAACAGCCACATCAGCCTCCTATTCTGTAACTATACTATTCCTAAAATTTCTTATGTCAATAGGATGAGCGGGGTTCATCAGGCAATGCCCAATGAATTGGGCGACTACAGTATTCAAGAACCCGAGGTTTCTGGACTTTTTCAGAAATCTCAATGAGAACGTATTGACTTTTCTTAACCTTTATGTACAATTAGCTATTATGAAAATAGCTGTAGTAGGTTTACAATGGGGCGATGAGGGTAAAGGAAAGATTGTTGATTACCTGGGAAAGAATTTTGATATAGATGCCCGTTTTCAGGGTGGTACTAATGCTGGTCATACAGTACATTTTAAAGGTAAAAAAGTAATCTTTCATTTAATTCCTTGCGGTTTACTTAATAAAAATCTTATTGGGGTCATAGGTGCAGGTTGTGTTTTTGACCCGACAGTATTTTTCAATGAATTGGAAAATCTAAGTAAATTCGATCCTGATATTAGTAAACGCATAAAGATTTCGAAATTCTGTCATCTGATTATGCCCTATCATATTCTTTTAGATAAAATAAGGGAAGAGACAAAGCAGGGAATTGGTACAACAAAAAAGGGTATCGGTGCTACTTATGAAGATAAATACAGCAGGGTTGGTATAAGAATGGGTGATCTTTTTAATCCAGAGCTTTTTAAAGAAAAACTGCGTGCGAATATTTCAAGAAAAAACGTTATTTTCATGGAGATTTATCATACTGAACCTCTTTCTGATAGTGAAATATATGATAAATATATGGAATATGCAGAAAGATTAAAGCCAATGATAGTAGATGATACTAAATTCCTTTCGGAAACAGTAGCGAATAATAAAAATATCATCTTTGAAGGTGCACAGGGAGCATTGCTTGACATTAGTTTTGGAACCTATCCTTATGTCACTTCATCCCACACTATTTGTGGCAGTGCGAGTATTGGGCTTGGTTTACCACCATTTAATGTTGAAAATGTTATTGGCGTAACCAAGGCTTATACAACAAGGGTTGGTCTTGGACCATTCCCAACAGAAAGTGATACAGAACTTGGTGAGAATTTGAGAAAGGTGGGGCAGGAATTTGGTTCGACAACTGGTAGACCACGCAGATGTGGTCCCTTTGATGTCTCGGTCGTTAAATATGCAGCGAGATTGAATGGCGTTAAGGAAATAATATTAACGAAATTTGACGTGTTATCAAGTCTTGATAAGATAAAAATAGCAGTTGGATACAGTAATGCAAAAGAATTCGATCCATTTATTGCAGGTGAACTGAGTCCTGTATATGAAGAAATATCAGGATTTAAAAAGGATATCTCGCAGATTAGAAATTTTGATGATTTACCTCCTGAGGCAAAGGAATATATTAAATTGATTGAGCACTATACTGGATTAAGAGTCAAATATATCTCAGTAGGTCCTGAACGGGAAGCCATAATAAAAAAGTAATCTTTAGCAAAATTTCACGATTGTAATTAAACTATAATAATCTGTTGATACACAACGCGGAAAGCGATTAAGTTTAACTAATCCATTAACATATCTGAAATTATCTCTTGATTTCTTTAGAATTATGTATATATTTATTTTAATGAATGGTTCAGAAGGAAGGGTCTGGGTAGAGATATATCTTGACCACTTAGTTAATAACTATAAAATTATAAAAAAGAAAGTAAAAAAAGCTAAAATTATGGCTGCAATAAAGGCTGATGCCTATGGTCATGGTGCAATTGAAGTTGCAAGAATCCTTGAATCCAAAGGTGTTTATATGTTTGGTGTAGCAAGTGTGGAAGAAGGGATCGAGTTGAGGCAGGCAGGTATAGCATCAAAGATTCTGATTTTAAGCCCGATTTTATATTCTCAAATAGACGCAGCTATTAAATACGAACTTATACCTACTATATCAGAATTTCAATTTTTTAAGATATTAGACAAAAAATTGAAGACATTAGGAAAACAGATTCTGGTCCATGTTGAAATAGATACCGGCATGGCTAGAACAGGGATTTCTTTTGATAATGCCAGAGAATCAATTAGAAAAATGAACAGTTCCCCATACGTAAAGATTGAAGGTATATTTTCGCACTTCCCATTGGCAGGCAGTGATGGAGCATTTACAAAAAAACAGATTATAAAATTTCGCAGTTTAATCAAGGATCTAAGAAGATATAAGATAAATCCATCTTGTGTTCATCTTGCTAATTCCTCTGGTATATTTGGACATACTGATTCTCATTTTAATCTTGTAAGACCGGGCATTGCACTTTACGGATTAACTTCTTCTCCTGAAGTTCATTATACCAAAGGTCTTTTACCGGTAATGGCATTAAAATCAAGGGTTGTTAATATCAGGAATGCAAAAACGAATACTCCTGTGAGTTATAACCATACTTTTGTTACGAAAAGAAAAAGCAGGATTGCTACGATAAGCGTTGGTTATGGTGACGGATATCCGCGGGCTCTTTCTAATACTGGAGAAGTGTTGGTAAAGGGTGTACGAGCACCGATTATCGGCACAATATGTATGGATTTAATAATGGTTGATGTAACTAATATTAAAGACGTTAAGATTGGTGATATTGTTACGCTGATCGGAAAAGACGGTAATGCAGAGATTAGAGTTGAAGAATGTGCCAGTAAATCTCATACAATTGTTTATGAAATTACTTCGGGAATTGGCCCAAGAGTTGCCAGGGTATTTAAATATGATGATCGATTTATTAGTGTTAGAAACCTGTTGGGTAGATGGAGATATGGTAGATAAAATAGGGAAAAAGTTTTCAGGATTTTGTCTAAGATTAGCGAGGCTTATTTTATAAAAAAGGAGGCATATTATGAAAAAATTATTAATCCTTGTGGTGTTTGTCTCGATGTTTGCCCAAGAGACAATACATGAAGTGAAAGAAGGCGATACTCTGTGGGATATCGCTGGTTTTTATTATCAGAATCCATTTCTTTGGCCATATATTTGGCGCGCTAATTTAACTGAGATTGAAGACCCGCACTGGATATATCCCGAGCAATCGTTTATTATCCCACCGTCGCCTGAGGAAGGAATTAGTGAAATCCCTGAAGAAGTACCAGAATATTATCCTGAAGCAGTCGTGACACCACCGCCTGAGCAACCTGCAGCAGAGATCATTACGTTTGTTGCACCTGATCGCCGTGTTTTCAGCGAGAATATGATTCATCGTGCAGGATTTATTGTAGAGGAGGATATACCGTACTGGGGTAAAATTATTGGTACTGAGCCGAGCGGCGAGAAAATGATTGTGAGTTATAAAAAAATATATATTGATCGTGCAGAAGATGTCAAAAAAGGTAGAGTTTTAACGATCTATCGTCCGGGTAAAGTTATTACACATCCCAAGACCAATGAAAAATTAGGTAAAGAAATTATTGTTTTAGGCAGGGCTGAAGTAGACGATATTGGCGCTGATGGTTCAAGATGTAAAGTGGTTGCTTCTTACGATATTATCAAGAAAGGAGATTTTGTTATACCTTACGAACCTATTCTTGCTCCGGAATATGTGGAATTGATTGCGACAACAAAGGAAATCGAAGGCTATGTGGTTGAAGTAAAAAATGTGGATGTACTTACGCCACCTCATGTTTTTGTCTATGTTGATCATGGTGAAGAAACAGGGGTTGCAGTCGGTGATGTCTTTGATGTTTATCAGAAGAGAAAGATTGGTGGAAAAGAGATGCCAGATTTTAGTATTGCGAAGATACAGGTCATTAGTGTTTTTCGAAATGCCTCAATTGGGTTACTTCTTCAAATGAGAGAGACAAATGTTGTAAAAAGAGGAGAACGGTGTAGGTTGGCTCTGGAGGCAAGGTGAAGGAAAAGGAAGTACTAAGTCAAGTATACCTTTTTCGAGAATTAACACCCAGTGAGATGGATATTCTCATTTCCATTTCCAAAGAGATAAGAGCACAAAAGGACGAAGTTATCTTTAAAGAGGGTGAAACTGGAGATGCATTCTTCCTTATTGTTTCGGGAAGTATACGTATTTCAACAATTGTTCCGGGAGTTGGTGAAGAGGCACTCACAATTCTCCGAGAAGGAGAATATTTTGGGGAAATGGCATTAATTGATGATGCACCACGTTCTGCATCAGCTATTGCTAATGATGATACGATTTTACTTTTGATTGAAAAAGATAATTTCCGTAAATTGTTGGCTCAAGAGACCGACATTGCTTACAAACTTTTGTGGGTATTTACAAAAACTCTTTCGGCACGACTTCGCAAAACCGATGAACAGCTAAAGAGTATTCTTTCGATTGCAAAGACGTTTTGACAGATGATTAAGTGATTTTAGGTCTGGAAGCTGGAAAAAGGAGTTGCTAGGTAAGAAATGTTTGATATATTTGGCACAAAAGATTCTCAGAAGGCTTTGCAAAAGGCAAATGAATATATTAAAGAAGGTAGAACAGATTCGGCAATAAAGGTTCTCGAACATAATTTAACTAACAGCGAGGATTCATTCGATTTATATTTAAACCTTGCCAGACTCTATTTTGAAATTGAAGAAAGAGGAAGGGCAGTAGAGATACTTCGCCAAGCTAAATCAATTGTGCCTTCAAAAAATGAAGAAATTACTACCCTTCTTTCAGAATTATATTATCGACATACATCAATCGATTCTGGTGATTTCCTTGTCCAGTTGCATATTGAGCGACAAGAATATGCTGAGGTCGGCAAAGTATTGAAGCAGCTTAGTAATCGTGAGATTAAGCTTTTAATAACAAGATACGATAAACTCAAACAGAGTCTTGATAATAAAAAGGTAGTGTCAAAAAAGGATTTTGAGAATGTGCTTATTCTTGCCTCATTGAGATTTTTCGTAGATGAAAGCGAAAAAGCTTCAGAAGCAATCGATTTAATGATAGGTGTTGAAATCTATGGTCGACAATTATTGCATTGGGTCAAGGTGATTGCACGAGACAAGTATAATGATTGGCGTGCAGGACTGCTTTTAATGAGAATTCAAATGGCAAACCAGGATTATCAGGGAGCTATTAATCTGGTTGAAAGGATCTCTGAAAAATTTCCCGACAGTGTTGACTCACTTATTGCTGTTATCAGCTCAGCTAAACCTCCCAAAGATCTTGAAGCGACATACACAAAATTTATGACAGATTTATATATTAAAAAAGGTGACCTTGATACATCGATCGAACTGCTTATGAATCTTCTGGATAAGGACACAAAAAGGGCTGATGATGTCATTAAAGGTTTGCGGGAGTTAGAAAGAATTAATCCTAAAAATTTAAAGATACTATATGGATTGGGTGATACATATGTTAAAGCAAATAGAATTTCTTTGGCAATAGGTGAGTTTGACAAAATTCTTGAAATAGATCAAACTCAGTATGAGAAAGTTATACAGAAATATAGAGATGCTTTTGATGCGGAGCCGAATAATCCACAGGTTCTTGACGGTTTGGTTAAAGCATATCTTAATCAAAACGAAATAGATTCTGCCGTAGATATTATTGATACCGCATATAAATTAGACCCCGGACTTCTTGATGAATACATTATTAATTTAAATACGATTTTGGAGCAAAACTTAAATAACACAAAAGCTCTTTATCTTTTGGGATTATGTTATGCACATAAAGGCGATCACGAGAGTGCCCTGGTGATTTTTGAAAATCTGATGGACAATGAAGAATATAAATATGTTTATAAAGCCACTGAAGAGATATGTAAAGAGAAACCTGACGATTTACAATACTTGAATCTGCGAGCAAAAACTATGATCATGGCTGGTGAAGAAGAAGACGCTCTATCTCTACTCAGTGGTTATCTTAAGCAAACGCCCGACAAAACGGCTGCTCTTTTACCAGCACTTGATATGATAATAAGCAAGCAGCCGAAATTGTTCAAAAATGTCATGCCTATTTACGAACAGTATAAGAAAGAGGATCCGTTTATTGCCGAACTTGCTATTGCGAGAGCCTATGCCTTCACTGGTGAGTATGCGAAATCTGCAAACATATTTGAAAAATTATCTGGGGGTGAAAAGCACAAGGATGCAACTAAGAGAGCATTGATTGAGGTTATTAGAGAAAAATCAAAGGCAGTTTCTTTGTTGCTTGTTGCGGCAAGAATATTCATGAAAGAAGGTGAAGTAGAGATTGCCACACAGTTCTTTAAGACAGCTCAGAAGGTTGATCCTAAAGCTTTTTTTGAAATTATCGATGAGTTTTACGATGTACTCAAGACCTTTCCCAAAGATCGAGAAGTCCGGACTTTACTGGTTGATACATTCTATGACCGAAAACTTTGGGATAGGGTGATTGAAGAATCTAAAAGGGCAATTGAGGTTTTCGGACGGGAGGAGGCACAATATTTTAATCTGAAGTTGGGACAATCCCTGGTAGAAAAAGGAAACCTGAGTGATGCTGTAAGGCCTCTTATGCTATCACTTGATGGTACAGAAGATTATTCTGAAGGGGTAATAAAATATCTCGATAAAATTCTTGACATCAATAAAAGCAATGTCCCTGCTCATTTCGCTCGAGGGAGGGCATTAAGTAAGGCAAATCGTATAAATGAGTCTGTTAAGGAATACCTTTTGACTGTTAGAATACTACCTGCCCGTGCTGAGTATGTCTATGAAGAACTAAAAGCACTTTCATCAAGGGCAATGGCAAATCCGCTGATTATATTCGCCATGGGTAATGTCGAAGTTATACTGAATAAATATGATGATGCGATCAAGCATTTACTGCAGGCATGTGAATTAGATGTGGTATTAGTAAAAAGAGTTATTCCACTATTTGAAAAACTTATTAAAGTATCCCCTTCTTCTTTACTTGAGTTCTCAATGGCAAAGGTATATCATTTAGCGAACTTAAGGAGTTCAGCAGTCAAATATTACCTTAAGGCTCAGGCAGATGAAAAGACCTATCGCGAACCAGCTATTTCTGAAATGAAGAAAATATGTGCTGAAAACCCCGATGATATTGAATCCCGTAAAGGTCTTGCTGAAATATATTTTAATTATAATGATTTAGAAGATTCTTTAGATTTAGTTAGTAATATCTATAAATCAAATGCGGAAGAAAGTAACTGGGTGAAAGATTTTACTTCTAACATTCTCTATAAAGATCAGCAACATATTCCCTCATATTATTTACTGGCTCAAGTTTTTCTGAATGAAAAGAAGCATAAAAAAGCAGCAGAAGTTTACCAGAAATTGATTGATGTATTACCAACCGAGATAACAAAGGTAATTAACATTTTAGATGATTTTAAAGAGAAAAGCGGTGATCTGCTTTTGTGCTTGGCGAATTTCTACAAGGATGCTGGTGATATTAAAAAGGCTATGGAGTTGTATGATGAATTATTTGCAGTCGACACATCTTTTAGCGATGCGATAATTTACCAAATTAAAGAAATTTTAAAGAAAAATACTAAGATGGGTGAGGCATATCTACTGGCTATTAAAATATTTGTCCTTCAAAAGGAATACGAAAGAGCAATTGAGGCTATTAAGCATGTTAAGGAGTTAATGCCCGATAATGAGGAGATAATTTTAAAAGAGGGTCAAATATATTATGAAATGGGGGATGTAGAAAAGGCAATAAAACTTTATACTGAACTTCTTGATAAAACTAAAGACAGGAAGAAAATTTATCGTTTGATAAGGAAAACACGTAACCAGTACTTTAAAGAAAAGATTGAGGTAATTAAAGGTGATGAAGACAGGAATAGATTAGAGCGAGCAAATATATATTTATTGATGAATAAATTGTCTAAGGCTACAAAGGAACTTGAGTTTGTACCGCAAAACAATTTTTCAATTAAACAGCATACATTACTGAGAGCAAAGCTATATCTCAAGAAAAATCGCCCAATAGATGCCCTTGAAATTATGAAAACTTTACCAGTTGACGAAGAAACAGCAGGTGTTTATGCAGACATTTATGAAACAATGGGTTCTTATGAAGCAGCGGCTTTGGTTCTAAGACAGACAGACATTGAAGGTATGGCCCAGAGGATTGCAAGTTGTGAAAAACTTGCACAAGATAGAAGATTGGCAAAAGGAAGATATTTTATTGAAGGGAGGAGTTGATGAAGTGTCCGTTTCTGATAACAAGAAAAGATGTATTAGATGAAGAGGGAAGGAAAATCGGTGAGGATATTGAACTTCGAGATTGTTTAAGAAATGAGTGTATGATTTTTGATGGAGCCACAAAATTGTGCTCCTTACTTTCTTCAAACATGAAAACAGGTGTATTGATTGATGATATCAAAAATGGTATGAAGGATCTGAAAGAGGAAATATTCCAACGTAACGAAACACTTGGAGTCGTAATATCAACAACCGTACAAACACTGCAGGAAGCCTTACTGGGTCGTTTTGATATCTTGAAAAAACAGAATGAAGTTATGGTTCTTGGTTTTGATCGTTTGACAGAGGCAATCAGTAGTAAATTCGAAGGGATCAAGACGAGTTTTTCTGGCTTTAATGATAATTTAAATACCTTGAAAGATGTTATTAACAATCAGGGGGAAGGCATAAAATCGATAATCCAGTCTTTGCAGGGAACAGTTAATGAGATGAAAAATACAAATATGGAGTCCTCGGAAGCAGTTAAAAAATTTAATGAGGAGTTATTAAATAAATTAGCCGAGTATCATGAGAGGAGCGAGAAGGCAAATGAAAACACATATTCAAAATTTGATGTTTTGAAGGAAAACTTAGAAAAATTGACTACTACCAATCAAGTGAGTATGGAGACCATTAGTGGAGAGATTGAAAAAGTTGTTTCCGCCAATCAGGGAATTCTGGAAAAAATTAGCCAGTTAGATACATCAACATTAGCAAATAACTTCAGTAACATTGGTGATAGTATAAAGGAAGAAATAACCAGTTTGAAAAATGATCAGGTTGCTTCACTTGACAATATTCAAAATGCATTAACAAATATGGAAAATTTATTTAAACAATCGTCTAACAGTCTTACTACGATGAATGAAATAATGCGTGATTTAAATAAGAATTACATCGAATCACTCGGAAAGATTGCCGGTCTTGCAGAAGGTATGCGTAAAGGTGTTGAAAAGGTTGGTGAAGGAATGCATGATTCTGTAAGCGATTTAATCGACGAAATGAAAAATGAAATAGGAACTCTTGAGAAACAATATGAAAAGACATTTGCTGATATTGCGAATTTAGCGAGTAAGTTTGATGGTTTAAATACTCGAATCAAGGATATGACCGATGAAGTGGAAACAGACTTCAGGGAATCATTCGACCGCCAGACAAAATTGTCTGATTACACAAAGACAATAGTTGAACACATTAAGGAATATTTTGATAAGGAAGATGTAAGATATAAAGAAGAGCAGGCGTTGCGGAAAAAGAAAGAAGGGCTTGATCATTTTGATCGCGCAACACTTTATTACTACCGTGGTAATTATGAAATTGCAACTAATGAAATAAACAAGGCATTAGAAATTCAACAAACTACTGAGTATTTAAACCTTAAGGGTTTACTCCTTGCTGAACTGAGACAATTCGATGAATCGAAAAAGATTTATATAGAGGCACTAAAACTTGAACCCAATTTAGCTGAGATACATAATAATTTAGGATTACTATATTTGAAGATGAAAAAGTTGGATGATGCTGTAGTGTCATTTCAAGAGGCTGTAAAGAAGAACATTAATTATGCAACAGCATATGTTAATCTTGGTAATGCTTTGATCGAATTAGAAAAATTTGACGACGCATTAAAGGCATACGAGCATGCTCTTGAGATTGATCCGTCAAATCGTGCGGCAAACGAGGCTATTAAGTTATATAAAGAGGGAAAGATCGGTGCGTGACACTTTTGTTAAAATGTTAAGTTACAGGTTTACCCACGTCCCGCACAGAGGAGCGGGGTTTATTGAGCTTTTATTGGATTATATTAACAGGACAAAGTTAAATGGGTATAATTGATAAGTTGAAAAAAGGAAAAAAGACCGAGTCAGTGCTCGATTCTTTGATTAAAGAGAAAGAACCAAAAGAAAAGACAGAAGACATAATTCAGGAGAGGTCAGATGATATTGAGGTTAGAGAGATTCCAAGTACTGACCATTCTCCGGTTGACGAGGTTGCTGAGGATGCGATGGGTGCAGCACAGGTTGAAGCAAAACCAGTGCAGGAATTCAGAACCGAGGGTATGCATGAATTCGATATTGAAAGTCTCGGTGCATCCGGCGATGCAAATATTAAGGTCGAATATAAATCAAGAGTCAGCGCGTTGATTGATAAGAATAAGATAGATGAGGCAATCAATCTGCTTCAGGAACTGAAAGAAAAGCTGGTAGAAGAAAAGTAGAATTAATGTAGAAATTGTATTATACTGTCGCTGCTATTCTCCTCTTCTTAGATTTATCTGCTAATGCTGCATGGGCAGCTGATAGTCTTGCTATTGGCACCCGATATGGTGAACAGGAAACATAATCCATATCAATCCTGTGGCAGAAATATATTGAGTTAGGGTCACCACCATGCTCGCCGCAAATTCCAATTTCAAGTTTTGGGTTGGTTTTCCTGCCCAGTTTAATACCTATTTCAAGTAGCTTACCAACACCGTTAATATCGATCGTTTTGAAAGGGTCATCTTGTAGAAGTCCGAGTTCAATATATTTTGGTACAAACTTTGCAACATCGTCGCGTGAAAATCCGAGTGTTGTTTGGGTCATATCATTTGTGCCGTATGAAAAGAAATCTGCTTCTTTAGCAACTTCGTCTGCAGTTAAAGCAGCGCGGGGTATTTCAATCATTGTTCCGATCATATACTTTAATTTTACACCATATTTATTAATGGTTTCTTTGGCTATTTTATCAACTATCTTTCTTTGATTTGCTAACTCCTTTGCTTCTATAACTACCGGGATCATTACTTCAGGTATAACTTTTATACCCATTTTAGTAACCTCACACGCTGCTTCAAACACAGCTCTTGCTTGCATTTCAGTGATCTCCGGATAGGTGATACCAAGCCGACATCCTCGGTGACCGAGCATTGGGTTCGCTTCATGTAATGAAACAACGATCTTTTTTAAATCGGCAAAGACGATGTTCATTTCTTTTGCAAGTTCTCTTATAGATTCATCATCCTTAGGTAAAAATTCATGAAGAGGTGGGTCAAGTGTTCTTATTATTACGGGTAATCCATCCATGGCTTTAAATAAGCCGATAAAATCTTCGCGCTGCATAGGCAGCAATTTTGCAAGTGCTTTTCTTCTTCCGTTTTCATCCTGAGCTACAATCATCTCACGTACTGCCGCAATTCGTTCAGGTTGGAAGAACATATGTTCAGTTCTGCAAAGGCCAATACCCTCGGCACCATAATCTCTGGCAATCTTTGCATCCTTTGGTCTGTCTGCATTTGCCCTGACTCCGAGTTTTCTAAACTTATCTGCCCATTTTAATAACTGGATGACATCTTTTGTCATTTCTGGTTTAATCAGTTTTGTTTCACCCAGAATCACTTTTCCTTCGGTTCCTTCAATGCTGATAATGTCGTCTTTCTTAACCGTGACACCACCTGCAGTAAATGTTTTTGCGTTCATATCTATACTGATCTCTTCGCATCCTACTATACAGGGTTTACCCATTCCTCGGGCAACAACTGCAGCATGAGATGTCATGCCGCCGCGTGCTGTCAGAAAGCCTTTTGCTGCTTCCATACCATGAATATCATCGGCTGATGTCTCGAGTCTGACCAGTATAACACTTTTTCCATCTTTCGCCTCATTTACTGCTTCTTCAGGGTCAAAAACGACTCTACCGACTGCCGCACCTGGTGATGCAGGTAAGCCAGTTGCAATAGTTTCGTACTTAACTGTTGGATCTATCATAGGGTGGAGAATCTGGTTTATTTCATCTGGGCTTACACGCAGCACCGCTTCGTCTCGTTTTATAAGTTTCTGCATTGTCATCTCTACAGCAATTTTGATATTGGCAAGAGCGGTTCTTTTGCCGGCTCGGGTTTGAAGTATCCACAGCTTGCCTTGCTCTACAGTAAATTCCACATCCTGTAAGTCCCGGTAGTGATTTTCGAGTTTTTTTAAAATATTCGCCAATTTATTATAGACATCGGGAATTATCTTTTTCAACTCGACAATCTTGCGGGGTGTTCTAATGCCAGCAACAACATCTTCGCCTTGAGCATTCTGAAGAAATTCACCGTATATCTTATTTTCACCGGTTGCCGGATTGCGTGTAAATACTACACCTGTTGCAGATTTTTCACCCATATTACCAAAGACCATAGCCTGGGTGTTTATTGCTGTTCCCCAATCGTCAGGGATTTTGTAGATTCGACGATATTCTTTTGCCCTTGGGGTATTCCATGAATTGAATACAGCACCAATAGCACCCCATAGCTGCTCACGGGGATCACCCGGAAATGCCCTTTTCCTTTCTGTTATAACAAGTTCCTTAAATTTTTTAACAATTTCTTGCCAATCATCACCATTTAGTTCTATATCATATTTTATACCTCTTTTCTCTTTCAATATGTCAAGCAGCTTTTCGAATTTTTTCCTTGGGATTTGAAGGACAATGTCTGAATACATCTGAATAAATCTTCGGTAACAATCATATGCAAATCGTTTATTTCCTGTTTTCTCAATCAATCCGTTAATTGTTGAATCATTGAGCCCGAGATTAAGAATTGTATCCATCATTCCCGGCATTGAGGCGCGAGCACCAGAACGTACGGACAAGAGGAGTGGATTATTCTTATCACCGAATATCTTTCCCGTTAGTTTTTCCACTCTTTTTATACCTTGTTCAACATCCTGTTTTAAGATTTTTGGATATTTCTTTCTTTTCAGATACTCAATACAAAGCTCTGATGAAATAGTAAATCCCGGAGGAACCGGAACACCAATATTTGTCATTTCAGCCAGGTTTGCACCCTTACCTCCAAGTACATTTTTCATTTTAGCTGAGCCCTGGGCTTTTTTACCACCAAAATTATAGACTAACCTTTTTGCCATCTTATTGCTCCTTTCATTTTACTCCGTAAAATTTGATTTAGACGGATTCAGACGGATTTCCATTTTCATCTGTTTGCATCCGCAACCATCTGTTTAAATTCTTAGCTGCTTCTTAAGAAGCAGCTCAAGCTTTGGTCCTGATTTCTCTTTTAACTCATAATCCACTTTTGCAGCGGGTTTATTAAATTTTAGGAATTTTCTCAGATCAACAGGCGTCGCCAGAATGATTGAATCTGCGGGTATTCTGTTGATGCTCTTTTCGAGTTCTTTGATTTGCTTTTTGCCATACCCTAATGCCGGTATTATATTGCCGATCTGCGGATATTTTTTATAAGCTTGTTTTATTGATCCTACAACATATGGTCGTGGATTGACAATCTTTTTTGCCTTGTATTTTTTTGCAGCGACTACACCAGCGCCAAATGACATTCCACCATGGGTTAGGGTTGGTCCATCCTCAATGACAATAACTTTTTTGTTTTTTATCAAATCAGGTCTATCTACATAAGTCGGTGATGCGGCTTCAATTATTATTGCACGTCTATTCAAATCTTTTATATTTTCTTTCAAGAGCTTAACATTTTTACGGGGTGCGGTATTAACTTTATTGATAATGACTACGTCAGCATATCTGATATTCGCCTCACCAGGATGAAAAGTACTTTCATCACCAACCCTAAATGGATCAACGACTACAATGTGGAGATCTGATTTGTAGAATGGTAAATCATTATTTCCACCGTCCCATACTATAACCTTTGAAATTTTTTCAGCCTGTTTTAAAATCAAGCCATAATCCACTCCGGCAAAAACAGTATCCCCGTTTCTAATATGAGGTTCGTATTCTTCCCTTTCTTCAATAGTACATTTATGTTTATCCAAATCTTCTAATGTCGAAAATTTTTGGACTACCTGTTTCTTTAAATCTCCATAAGGCATGGGATGTCTAATCACTGAAAATTTGATTCCAATGGAATGTAGTATATCACAGA
>JAGMEL010000185.1 GCA_023128195.1 Caldifarciminota bacterium
TAGGCGTGGCACAGGGGAATGGAATGCTATGTGATATTGCTCGTGAATTAGAGGAAAAAATTTCGCACCTTGGTTTTAAAAAAGAAAAACGATTCCACGCTCATTTGACAATCGGCAGGATAAAGAAATTCTGCAAAGTAGATGATATTCTTGCAAAAAACATTAAGACAGATGCTTTTTCAGTTGACTCAATTACCCTTTTTAAGTCAGCCCTGAAACCCGAAGGGCCAGTTTACCAAGAACTGGAGAAATTCACCTTCTCATCTTCTGTTATCTCTTAAAAAAATTAGCAGATTTACCCATCAATACACAGACGTATTAAACTACTATTATACATCGCGGTTGTGAGAGAGCTCTGAAAAAGTATTCATCGCTCTCCTGATATCTATTACTTTAATCTCTGTGATATTTGTTGACATGCCGTTTTTTTTGATTATTATCAATATAAGGTGACATCAATGAAGAAAATATTTTCAATAATAATAATTATTATATTAACAATACTGACTTGTGGTACACCAGAAGACCAGGAACAACAGATCAAACAAGAAATAACTGATGTGCCGCCTCATGGCATGGTGCTTATTCCGGGTGGATATTTTATAATGGGTTCGGATTCAGATGACGAAAGTCCCAGACACAAGGTATGGGTTGATCCCTTTTTTATTGATAAATATGAGGTAACTAATCATCAATATAAAAAATTCATCGAGGCTACAGGCCATCCTAAGCCTCCATTTTTCAATGATTCTGACCTGAACAAACCTGAGTACCCTGTGGTTGGTGTGAATTATTACGATGCCGCCTCTTATGCCAAATGGTCGGGTAAGCGCCTATCTACTGAAGCAGAATGGGAGCGTGCTGCACGCGCTGGTTTGAAAGGCAAAATATTTCCTTGGGGCGACAAACCAGTTGCCAATCGATGTAACTATGCACCAAAAGGTGAAAAAGATGCGGATGGGTATGAATATACGGCTCCAGTCGGTAAATTTCCACCCAATAACTATGGCTTGCACGATATGGCAGGTAATGTTTGGGAATGGTGTCAGGATTTTTACGATGCAGAATACTACAAAACAAGTTCAGTGAAAAATCCGTCAGGACCTGATTCTGGCTACACCCGGGTACTGCGCGGTGGTTCCTGGTTAAGTATCAACCCGAAGTATTTAAAATGCTCATCCCGATTAGAGCTCAGACCCTTTGTTCAGGACCGCTACTATGGTTTCCGTTGTGCAAAAACTCCTTAGTATTGCTGTTTTTGCATCGCTCACAGGATACATTAACAATCAATCGACCGGGCGGTTTCTTATACAGCCTCTTGCTGCAGATACTATTCAGCAACAAACAGAAACAACCGATGATTCAAAACAATCAAAACCAGGTTCCGGCACAGGATTCATTTCCCTGGAGCGGAGACTGGAACGCGATGTCAATTTCATAAAATTTAAACATTACGATCCTCTGGATACGATTGAATCTACCCATCTTCAGCATGACCATCAGGGTCAGTCCTTCCAGGAACAGGAACACGGGCTAACCCTCTCACGCGTCAACAGGTTAATTCAAAAGATATCCCTGGATAAGGATACTTATCAGCAGGGCGAAATTGCCAATCTCAATGTCACTGCAGTATTACCTTTGGAAAGTCCTAAAATAAACTTTTTGTATAAGACCTATAAACTTTATCCGCAATCTCATAATACCTATAGAACAATATTAGCCGTGCCAATGCAGACTGAACCCGGCAAATATTCCATGACATTAAGTTATAAAGAAGAAGGTGAGCAAAAAATCCTTCAAATGCCATTTACAGTAATTCCCGGTAATTTCTCTGAAGAGGATACTGCAGAGCTTGATATCAGTATTCTCACAGAGGAAACTTTTGAAATGTTGAAATATGAAGGAAATTATTTTGCCCGAGCCTATAATACAAATCCGGATTCACTACTATATGATGGCGATTTTATCTGGCCATGTTCAGGAACCATTACGGGACTTTATGGCACACCCCGGCGTTACAATGAAGATCTGGGCAAGTGGTCGCATAAAGCAGTGGACATTGCTAATGTGGTAGGTACTGAAGTTTTCGCGGCTAACCATGGCGTCGTTACGATGGCAAAGAATTTAGATGTGCACGGTAAGAGTATTGTTATTGCCCATGGTCAGGGCATTCACACCGTGTACATACATCTGGATTCGATGTGCGTGGAAAAGGGTGATGAGATAAAAAAGGGTCAGTTAATAGGAAAACTGGGGAAAACAGGGTTATGTACCGGACCAAATCTTCACTGGCAGGTAATGGTGAACAGGGTTGCTATTAATCCGCGATACTGGCTTGAGGGAAAACCCGAACTCAAGGAAAAGCAGTGGGTGCAATATAAACAGCCCGGAAAATGAGCTGTTTTTGATAATGCCACTTAACTGATTGAATTTTTAAAAGACTCCATTTAGCATGAGAAATAACCATTGACTAAGGTTGGTTTTTGATTATAACCGTAATAGAGAAAGGCAATGACAAAAATTGTAATAGGATGATAATTAACATGAAAAAGATTGGACATGGAAAAGTTAATATCTATCTTGCGTCTTTTATCGCTATAGCAATCTTCGTGCTCTGTTTGCGTTTAACATTCAGGGGGTCAAATATAGTGAGACCATCATGGGTAAGAGGCCTATACCCCTTTATAGTTTTCTTATATGTAATTTCATTAATTTTTATTCACGAATTTATCCATGTAATTGCAGCTTCCTTTTTTATGCCAATCAGAGATATAAGCCTGCATTTCAAAATATTGGTGTGGGAAGTCCGTATGGCTAAGCCTTTAAAACGGAATAATTATTTCTTTACAGCATTGGCTCCGGGATTTGTATTATCGCTTGCTGGTGTTATATTACTGCTTACCTTTAGTTCCGTGAGTGTAAAATATTTTTCAGCGCTTCTCTTTATAATCGGGTTTTGCTCAGCGACCGGTGATGTAATGCTTGTCCTGAAAGCACTTAAATTTCCTAAAGAGTGCTATATTCTTGATAAGGGAGCTGAATTTGATGTTTTAAAGGAAGAATGAGTAAGGCGTTTACGGACTTACCAGGAATTGAAAAAATGGAGTAGTAGTCTGCAAACAAAGACATTAAATAATTTGTGATATTTTGTCACTGAAACAAATCATGTAAAATGCCTGCCCTGTGAAGTTTGATTACTTCACCGGGGTTTAGATGTGACCCCAATTATCGCATAACTTTTTAAGCAGCGAGGCTCATTTTGTCATTTAGTCAATTGACAAAATGAGAAAATGATGATTGTTGTATGGTTGAGTTCACTATTACGCCCCCACATCAATATATTGGTGTGGGGGCAAGCCTTATCACGGAACCGCAAAAGCCGCAGAATAATCGCAGAGACCGCAGAGAAATTGGAATCGCAGAGAGCGCAGAAAAGCCGCAGAGTACGCAGCTCAGTGTAGGATAACCAAGGATTTTGAAGTTTTGCTATGAGGAGTCTCAAGCAAAAGAAAGTAGGTACCCTGGCTAAGTCCATTTGTGTTCAGATTGATATTATATTTTCCTGCACTCATATTCTCCTGCATAACCTTTTTAACCAGTTGACCTGCAGTATTGTATAATTTCAATGAAACCATATCTGGTGTAGAAAGAGAAAAGGAAATCTTTGCACAGCGCGAGACTGGGTTAGGTAGAATTATCAATTCTGTATTGGGTCTCTCTATACATGTATTTTCTTGTATACCCGTATATAAAAACCAGTACATGTCATAGTAGAGCTGTGCCCATTTGTCAACAAGAGCCAGGGCAGAATCAGGTGTCTGATAAATATTATGCCAGTCAGCAAAAAGGACTGCAAACACAAGTGTCACACTTGAGTCAGGTTCGAGATCAAGGGGACCGCTCGCCATTAGGAATCTCTGGTCATCAGGATCAGGGGGTATTGTATCATAAGGTTCGTAAATTCCGGTCTGGTAATTATAGCCGGCAAGTGTTAAATAGCAGTCAGGGTCGATATTTGGTTCAAAGGCTAAAGAAAATATCTTAAATGCGGTCATTCCTATTTGAGGCCATTGTGATGGGTCGCGCCAGTCAGGAACGCCATCTTCGTCTACATCCCACATCTCTGGTGGTAGATTATTCCAGTACCAAGCACTATCTGTTTCATACTGGTCAGGAATACCATCTCCATCCTTATCCTCACCTGGTACGAGATCAAATGGGGTCTGGAGTAAATCAAAACCTATTACTCCTGGAAAAGAGCTCCAGCCTGGTTCCTCTTCATACTGCCACTGGTATGCAAGATTATCAACAATAATTGTGTCATTGTCAATAATATAAGTGTGCTCAATTATACCCGCGCATATATCATTAGCTGATGTTCCTGCTTCATTACCAATATCATTATCTGCACAAATACCAAAATAACAATCTTGAAGATTATTTCCTGAAACATTTTTTACCTCATAGGTAAAAAAGATGATGTCTTCTATTTCAGATATGTCCCAGGCATAAACAGTTTGATAGACCTCAATACCGATTGGTCTGGTGTCTCCTGGCATATGATAATTAGAATCGCAATCATTCATACAACACCAGGAGTCTTCATGAGATACAGTATCTTGCGGCGCCATGGGTAAAGTAGTATCAGGCGCAGGCCAATTCTCAGGATGCATGAAAATTATTGCATCTGGATGGTTGATCGGCATACCCTTAAGACCAGGGACAAACTCAGATTGTCCACCACTAGGACCATAACCAATGGTCACCAGGGTATCACCTGCATCGATTGTTCCAAACCATATACCAGCGCCATAAATGTAATTCTGTCCACTGCCTATGGGCCACCAGCATCCTGCATTACTACCAGTCTCGTCCTGGCCGAATTTACCGAAGTTTGATATGCACATCTCTACCTGGTTTATATTATGCCTTTTTATCTGGAATTCACGGCCAGACTGACTACCTGTTTTGGTGTTTGCACCAAGGCAAATCACCAGCGCCAACAACAATACATACTTTTTCATAATTCCTCCTTTGGTTGTTCTATTATAATAATCAACTGTGAAAAATTTGTGAAAAATGCTAAAACACAGATTACATAGATAACAAAAAGACACGGAGACCTGGAGACTGGGAGACAAGGTGGTTAGGATATCAGAGGATCAGGAGACGGAATACCTGGTTCTTGGAACTTGGCTCTTGGTTCTAGGGCATATATGTCTTCTTTATATGGAATATACTGCGGAAGACATTTTTAATAACATCTGGATTTTCTTCCTTGATTTTCTCTAAAAAATTTCTCACCATTTCGCGTTTTGAATCTTTATAATAAGGGCAGGCAGTACTGGTAGTAGGTAAATTATAGATTTGGGCAATGGCTTGTATGTTTTGCTTATCAAGATAGTAAAGTGGTCGAATAAAGAAAAATCTTCCCTGGATCATTGATTGCTTTGGAACAAGTGTAGACATCTCACCATTATATATCATATTCAATAATATTGTTTCAGCTACATCTTGCTTGTGATGAGCAAAGGCAATTTGAAAAAAACCGAGTTTGTCGGCAACTTCTAAAAGTTTTTTCCTTCTTTCCCGTGCGCACGGATAACATTTTTTATCGATATTTTTAATTTTTTTGTTGATGTTTATTTTAATAATGGTATGAGGAATACTGTATTTTTTGAAGATTTTTTTTAAATTATCTATATGCCACTCAGGAAATTGCGGGTTTATGTGGCAGGCATGTATTCCCCATTTTTGATTATATCGCTGATTATATTCGAGGAGCAGTATGAGTAGAACCAGACTATCTATTCCGCCTGATACACTGACCAGGACACGCGAATTTTTTTCCAAAAATCCGTGACGCTGGATAGCCTGCTTCACCAAAGAGAGACAGGAATTGATTAATCTTCTGCCTTCTGTTCTGTCAAGCAGCAATTATCTCAGTACTATCAACTGTTTTATCGCAACACCCTTTTTTGATTCAAGTCGGTAAAAATAGACGCCATTAGGTACAAGATTACCTTTTGCATCATCAGCTTTCCAGGTTACCCGATGGGTTCCTTTGGTGTAGTGACCTCTGGCAATAACTTTGACTGGCTCCCCAATCAGATTATAGACAGTAATGGTTAAATTAAGAGGCTGGTTAATAGTAAATTTGATCTCAGTGTAATTGTCAACGGGATTGGGTTGATTGTCATTCAAGACGATTATATCGCTTTTTCCGGTTTTATTTATACTGGATAGAATTTTCACGACGTTTTGTAATCGATTAAATAAAAGTATGTTATTATTTGCAGGGTTGATTAGAACCTTTGAGCCGAGTGATAAGTGATCAATTTCTGCCTTGCTTTTATAAGCACCATCAGGCTTTAAGACAAGTATAGAATCAGAAAAAAGAACATACAGATTACCACTTTTATCAGTAGATAAATCGAGTATTTTATTTGAAGCGCTGTATATCATTCTCTTTTTATAAGCTTCAGTATTATTGATGGTTCCATCAATCCATGCATAGATTCGATTATTTGTGAGTGTATACAAAGGTGTCTGTCTATCGTCGTAGTTACCTGAAGGAATTGTGCTAAATCTTTCGGCATCAGTATTGATTGAGCCTAATACTTTATTGTCGCGTACAAATGTCAATCTACCTGATTCCTGAATAATTATAAACGGTTTATTATCAGCCGTGGCAATATCTATTTGACCCGGAGCATTGAACAAAAGGTCGGTTGATTGAAACAGTTCTTCCTTACCCAGGTTTAGTATAACAAGTCGGTTGCTATTGTCGACGATATATAGTTCATCATCAAATACTGTTAGTATTTTACCATCATCAATATTCTGAATAAGAAATGGATTCTTACCCGTTGTTTCGTATTTCAATATTGATGATGTGGAGAGGAGCCAGAGCTCTCCAGAATTATTTATTGCCAGGTCATTGACCTGAATACCCTGGGGCAATTTTATCTCGTCACATTGCTTCCATTCTCCGAGGGTGAAGCTGATAAGAAAAAAGAACACAAGTATCTTTTTCATAGACCTCCTTGTTTATATGACTTGTTTGTTTCATACATAAAATTATATACAAATCTTTAAAAATGTCAAGACCTAAATTGAAGATTGGTTAATTAAAGATTAGTTAATTAACTAATTCGCCAATCACTAATTAACCAATTCATGCTCATGCCTTTTCGAGCCTTCTGATTTAAAAAGGGCTAACAGAAGGCAGAAGAGGGCGGAAAGAGGGCGATCAAGGGCTTTATTAATTTCTTCACTATTTTCTTTAATTGCCTTTTATAGCCTTGTTGAGCCATCTTTGAGCCTTTTTAAGCCATCTAATTTATTAACATTTGACAAATTGTAAGTTTTCAGTATAATAAGTCTTATGAGAAGTACAACTATTATTGGTTTGAAACATAATGGCAAGGTTGCAATTGGATGTGATGGTCAGGTGACAACAGGTGAGATCGTGATGAAACATACTGCTCGAAAGATCCGTAAAATGTATAGTGACAAAATTCTGACTGGTTTTGCTGGTTCAACTGCCGATGCCCTTACACTTTTTGAGCGATTTGAATCGAAACTCGAGGAGTTTAGGGGAAATCTGCCCAGGAGTATTGTTGAACTGGCAAAGGACTGGCGTCAGGATAAGGTTTTGCGCCGACTTGAAGCATTGCTCGCAATATTGGATAAAGACCATGCCTATGTAGTTTCTGGTTCTGGAGACATTATTGAGCCGGACGATGGGATAGTAGCGATAGGCTCGGGCGGTCCCCATGCCCTTGCTGCCTGCCGTGCATTGATTAAATACTCAGATCTGTCCGCTAAGAAGATTGTTGAAGAATCGATTAATATCGCTGCAGGTATTTGTATTTATACAAATACCGAGATTTTAATAGAGGAACTATAACCCCGCACTTATGTAAAAGTGCGGGGTAAATTTAACTTTTGAGCCGGGATAGAACTATCTTCAATTTTCTCAATGCATTTTCTTTTATCTGACGTACGCGCTCGCGCGTTATATTCATTATTCGGCTGATTTCTTCAAGGCTATGCATTTCATAATCTCCCAGTCCAAAATTTCTTTTTAAGATTTCCTGTTCTCTCGCTTCAAGTTTTTTTAATGCCTTTAAAAGTTTTTCTTTTTGATTTTTTTTCTTAAAGATTACATCAGGGGGCGGGGACAAAAGATTGTTAGCACCTTCAATATCAAGACGAACCGATTCAATATAAGGATTCTCTGAGTTCTCGAATGTTTCATCAAGTGAATATGGCGGGACCAATTCGTTAAGTGCGAGGGATACAGCACTTTCGTCCACCTTCAGAATTTCAGCCAATTCCTTGATTGTTGGTTCCTTGCCCTTTTTTTGAATGAATTTCAATGTTTGCACATAGGTTCTTTTGGCCAGGTAACTTTTTGGAACTATGCCACGCCGCACACTAATTGCATTATAGATTGCCCTTTTTATCCACCAAACAGAATAGGTGTTAAATCTGTAACCCTTTCTTTCGTCAAATTTAGTGGTCGCATGAATAATGCCCTCGTTTCCCGCATTTATCAATTCGGAAAGAGTTAATCCCTGGTTACAAAATTTTTTGGCGATGTAAACCACAATTCTCAGATTTGAGCAAATTAATTTTTCTTTGGCATCTTCATCATTTTTTTTCCTTATTCTTTTAGCAAGTTTGAACTCTTCTTTTTTTGAGAGAAGCGGATACCGGCGTATCTCTTCAAAATACTGTTTTAATCCCCGGTCAGTAATTACTCGGAACATAAAAATATTATGATTTTAAAAAAAAGACTGAGAGGAAAAACAACGTTATGGTTTATGGTGTTACTGCAACGTATAATTTTCTTCCACCTCTTTGAATATGGAATATAATCGGTTTGCCTTTTTTCAATTTTGATACGGCTGTACGGTAATTATTGATATTCTTAATCTCATTTTTCCCGATAGTCAGGATGACATCGCCTACTTTGATACTCGCTTCTTCGGCAGGCGAATTTGCTATAATGTCTATTACGACCACACCGTTTTTTGTCTCAAGGTTAAATCGCTGCGCCTGAGAGTCGGTTATATCTATTACTTTCAGACCTAATTCAGATTTTTCTTTTTCTTCACCGACAACACTGCTCAGTTCTTCGGGAAATTCACCTATCTTCACACTGATCATCTTTTCTCTACTATCACGGAATATCTTCATTTTAATTGTTTTACCAATCTGAGTGGATGCCACTTGAATTCTGAACGATTGCAGATCCTCCACTCCTTTGCCGTTAAATTCTAAAACTACATCGCCGCTTTTTATACCAGCCTTACTCGCCGGCGTATTTTCCACGACATCACTTATTAATACACCTTTAAGTGAGGGGAGACCGAGCGCATTTTTTAAATCCTCAGTGATTTCCTGTAGGTATACGCCAAGGTATCCTCTTGTAACCTTTCCAGTATTTTTCAGTTCCTCAATAATATTTTTGGCAAGATTTGCCGGAATTGCAAATCCTATTCCAACATTGCCACCACTCGGTGAGGTAATTGCGGTATTTATTCCGATGACTTCTCCGTGGATATTTACCAAAGGGCCACCTGAATTGCCCGGATTTATTGCCGCATCAGTTTGCAAAAAGCTCTGGAAATCTGGTCCTTCGGGAAGGGGTATATTGGCTCTGCCTTTTGCCGATATAACGCCTACAGTTACTGTTCCTTCAAGATGAAATGGATTTCCAACGGCAATTGCCCAATCACCGACCTTCACCTTATCCGAGTCACCAAATTTTAAATAAGGGAATTTCTCATCACCCTCTATTTTTAATAATGCTATATCAGTTCTTTTATCAATACCAATGATTTTTACTTTATCACCCTTAATTTCTTTTTTATTTATTAGCTTTACAACGATATCAGATGCATCTCTGATTACATGATAATTAGTGATAAGATAACCATCCTCAGACATAATAAATCCAGAACCCAGGGTTTGCGCCTTGCCTTCGAATTTTGGCATACCTCTGAAAAAATCTTTGAAAAAATCCTCAAAAGGACCTTCAAAGTGCCATTCAAAACCCGGTGCATTTCTAGTCACTTTTTTTTCTGCTGAAATATTTACTACAGCTGGTGAGACAATTTCTGCTATTTTAGTAAAAGGACTTTCACCTGTTTCATTGATAAGTGGAATTGATACCTGTTGTTCGGTTTGGGCTTCGCTTCTGTTTACCAGCGTTGGAAGGCTGGTTGTGATAATTATTCCAAAGAGAAATGCAAATACTGCAGCTGAACCTGCAATTATACCGGCAGTTCGAAGAGAAATTTTATTCGCCATAACAACCTCCTTTTGCGATTTGCTCAAATATCCTATGACCGCGGCAAATTTACGACGGTCCACCTAGGGAGAAAAAATGACTACTAAATAGTTCTTTTAACTAAGTTCGACTGTGATTTCCTTTGGTTTCGTTGATTCAGGTTTGGGAAGAGTAATTGTGAGTATGCCGTTTTTGTATTTAGCCTGTACTTTATCAGCATTAACTTCTGAGGGCAATGTGATTTTCCGCATAAACTTACCATAAGAACGTTCAATACGATGGAATGTTTTATTCTTTATTTCACTCTCTTGTTTACGTCCACCAGTTATCGAAAGCAGATTTCCCCGTACTGATATTTTAATGTCCTCTTTTTTGATACCAGGAAGTTCAGCCTTCACAATAAAATACTCATTATCCTCTTCAATATCGATTACCGGCGCCCAAAAACCTTCGGTGCCTTCCAGTTGTTTAATAAAGAAAGTGTTGAAGAAACGATCCATCTCATCTCTCAGATTTACCAATTCTCTAAAGGGATCCCATCGGGACATTTTTTTGCTCGGCATATTGATTACCTTTTCTTCTTTATAGTTCCTTTTTTGCTCTTTTTTCCTATTTTTTTATACTCGATTTCCTTTTTTCTCAATGTTGTTTGCACACCCCTAATTTTTTTAACAATAGTTGTTATTTTACGATTTTTGTTCCAAGCCTGGTCTTTTTTTATGAAAACTTGCTCAAAAACTTCAGTGCCAAGATGGGTGTAATTTTCTTTCAACTTACGTTTCAGTTCGAAGATTTCAAATTTCAAACTACCTTTGAGTGTTAGATCCCCAGCCTCTTTACCAACAACCTTGGATGCTTCTTCCAACCATTTTGTTAAATCGTCCCAAAAGTTTGTCATAATTCCTCCTTAAATATTAGACAAATGCTCAGTGGAATAGTTTATTATTGGATTCAGGATATAATTATGTTTCCCTGATTTCTTTCTCTTTATTTTTGAGTATTTCATCTACCTTTTCAATGAACTCATCAGTGATTTTTTGTATTACCTCCTGTGCTTTAAATGATTCGTCTTCAGGCATTTTTTTATCCTTTTCTTCTTTCTTTATTTCACTATTTGCTTCTCTGCGTATATTCCTGATTGCTATTTTAGTATCTTCACCTATTTTATGGGTTAATTTGACAATCTCTTCACGCCGTTCCGTTGTAAGTGGTGGGATTGGTAAACGAATTATGTTTCCATCATTATTTGGCGTCAGACCGATTGCCGATTTGTATATTGCTTTTTCAATTGCCTCTAAAGCTGTTTTATCCCAGGGTTGAATGATTATTAAACGCGGCTCCGGGATACTTATGCTCGCAACCTGATTGAGCGGTAATGTGCTACCATAGTATTCCACCTTTACTCCATCTAAAAGGGCCGGCGATGCCCGGCTGGTTCTGAGCTTGGATAATTCCTGAGCTAAAAGAGATGCTGATTTCTCCATTTTTGTTCTTGCATTCTCTTTAATGTTTTTATTCATTTTACCCTCTGTTTGTTATTAGTGTTCCGATATCTTCTCCTTTAATTATTTTACTTAAAGGATACTTCATAAGATTATAAACGCAGATCGGGATATTTGATTCTTTGCAGATATTAAATGCAGCTAAATCCATGACCCCAAGATTTTTTGCTATTGCCTGATCGAATTTCAGTCTTTTATAAAATTTTGCCTTGCGGTTTTTTTCCGGGTCGGTTGAATATACCCCTTTAACCTTTGTTGCTTTTATTAAAACATCTGCGCCGAATTCTACTGCTCTAAGAGCCGCAGCGGTGTCGGTTGTGAAAAGAGGATTTCCTGTGCCGCCAACAAAGATAAGGATGCCGCCTGATTCATAAACCTTTAAGTCCTCAAATTTATTACAGCGTTTGACGACACCGCTGACCTCAATACCGCTACTCAATTTTGCCGGAATATTATTTTTGCGCAGTTGTGAATGAATTATAATGCCATTGATTATTGTTGCCATCATGCCGCATATATCAGCATCAACCTTGTCTAACCATCTTGCCTCGCGTCCCCTTACAAGGTTACCACCGCCTACGACAACTCCTATCTTTGTGCCTAAACGACTGATTGCAGTGATTTGTTTAATTATATAATCAATAGATTCCAGGTTGAATATTTCTTTACCGCCTCCTAAAATCTCGCCTGAAATTTTAAGAATGATCCTCTTATATTTTGGTGTCTTCTTTGAAACTGTGTTTTCTTTCTGTGTAATCTGTGTCCTTTTCATTCACCGAGGCGAAAACGTACAAAACGTCGAATTACGATATTTTCGCCAAATTTTGCAATCTGTTCTTTTACATACTCGCCTACTGTCTTTTCTGGTATTTTTACGAATGGCTGTTCTAAAAGGCAAACATCAGAATAAAATTTTTCTAATTTGCCATTTACTATTTTTTCAACAATCTCAGGAGGTTTTTTGACATCCTTAACCATACTCTGGTATATTTCTTTTTCTCTTTCAATCACATCAGATGGAAGTTCTTCCCGGCTTACTGCTATTGGTTCACTGGCTGCTATTTGAAGGGCAATGTCACGAATGAATCGCTTAAATTCCTGTGTTCTCGCAACAAAATCTGTTTCACAATTAGCTTCAACCAATACCCCCAGTCGGTCACCAGGATGAATATAGGCATCAATAATGCCTTCCTTGGTGACTCTGCCGATTTTTTTCGCAGCCAAGGCTAATCCTTTTTTCCTTAAAATATCTACTGCGTTATCCAGATCGCCCTCAGCTTCAGTGATGGCGTTTTTACATTCAACAATACCAGCGCCGGTTCTTGCTCTTAACTCTCTAACTTTTTTCAGATCCATATTTCTCCTTTTCTTCTTCTTCGGTTTCAAATCCCTTTCTTCCTTCTACAACGGCATCAATGAGTATTTTTGTAATAAGGGCAATTGATCTGATAGAGTCATCATTTGCCGGGATTGGATAGGTAATATCAACCGGGTCAACATTGGTATCAACTATAGCTACAATCGGGATATTTTTTCTTTTAGCTTCTCTGAGTGCGGTTACATCCTTTTTGATATCAACGATAAAGACCAATCCGGGTAAACGATCCATTTCTTTTACGCCTCGAAAATATTTTGATAGTTTATTATATTGTCTTTCAAGCTTAGAAAGTTCCTTTTTGGAAAATAGTGCCCACCGACCATCTTCTTTCATCTGTTCGAATTCTCTCAGCGTGTTGATACGTTGGTTCAAAGTATCAAAGTTGGTCAATAGACCACCAAGCCACCTTTCCGTGACGTAGAATATATTACCACGCGCTGCTTCTTCTTTAATAATATCCTTTGCCTGTTTTTTGGTTCCAACAAAGAGAATACCTTTACCCTGTTCAGCAATATGAACTGTTGCTTCATATGCACGTTTCAATGTTTCCTGTGTTTGACGCAGGTCAATTATGTGTACGCCGTTTCTCTTACCAAATATATACTTTCGCATTTTAGGATTCCAACGTTTAGTTCGATGCCCAAAATGTACGCCAGCTGTTATTAGATCCTCAATACCCACAAGTTCCAAAATACCTCCTTATCGCTTAGAAAATTGAAATTTCTTTCTTCTTTTTGCCAATCCATACTTCATTCGTTCTTTTTCTCTTGGGTCACGCTTCAGTAATCCGGCACTCTTCAATGTCGATCTCAATTCAGGGTTATATTTCAGCAGTGCCCTGGCAATACCGTGACATACTGCGCCAGCCTGTCCTGATATTCCTCCGCCCAGTACCTTTACCTTGACATCAATACTGCCCATAATTCCCGCAGTCTTTAAAGGCAGGTTGACAAGGTCTACAAGATCCTGTCTACCAAAATATTTTAAAGAGTCGCAGTTATTAATTTTTATAATACCACTACCAGATTTCAAAATTACTTGTGCTGTTGCTCTTTTTCGAGAACCAGTTATAATCTCAGTCATATATTTTTTTCCTCCTTAAAACCTGTTTCTTTTCATAAATCAATCTTCACGGGCGATTGTGCTTTATGGGGATGGTCTATTGATGTGTAAATCTTCAACCGCTTCAACCTCTTAGCTCTTAATTTATTCTTGGGCAACATGCCGCTTACTGCATGGTAAATAGGCCTCTTTGGATGTTTTTTCAGCATCAATTCAAGATTTATCTGCTTTAGCCCGCCAGGATAAAAAGAATGCGAATAATATATTTTATCCGTCAGTTTCTTACCAGTGACGCGAAACTTATCAGCATTTACGACCACAACAAAATCACCGCAATCAATATGGGGCGTATATTGTGGTTTATTCTTGCCGATCAAAACTCGGGCAATCCTTGAAGCAAGTCTGCCCAAAACTTTATCTCCAGCGTCCACCACATACCAATTTCGAACGACATCATTTGTCTTCAATACTTTAGTTTTCATAGATTGTAATTATAAGTAAATTTTGACAAATGTCAACCCCGTTAAATTAACTACAGATATCTAAAAAGTTTACTTGTTTGGATGTTGATGTATTTAACGGGGTCAACAGAAAAAACGATGGTAATCAATGTGCTTCGTTCCAATTTTTACCGATACCGATTGAGACTATTATTGGCACGGCGAGTTCAATTACGTTTTCCATACTTTCTCTAATAATCTCCTTTGCTTCGTCGATTCGCTCCTTTTCAATCTCAAACACTAATTCGTCATGGATAGATAAGAGTAATCCACTCTTAAATTTTGCCTGCAGTAATCTTTTTTCTGTTTCAATCATTGCCAGTTTAATAAGATCTGCGGCTGTTCCCTGGATTGGGGTATTTATGGCTGCTCTTTTTGAAAATTCCCTTAAAGCGTGATTTTTTGAATGTATATCGGGTAAGGGTCTTTTTCTGCCGAACATCGTTTCAGTATATCCTTTATCTTCAACAAGGGAAATTGCCTGATCACGCCATCTTTCTACTTCAGGATAGAGGTTATAATATGATTGGATAAACTGGGTTGCTTCCTCTAGCCGAATATCGAGTCTCTGAACGAGTCCATAGTCACTCATTCCATAAATTAGACCATAGTTGACGACCTTTGCCATTCTTCTTTTGCTTTCATCAACATCTTTTTCAGAAATGTTGAAGATTAAGGATGCCGTATGGCGATGAATATCCTTATTATGTTTGAAGGCATTAATTAAATTATCATCTTTTGATATATCGGCTAAAAGCCTTAGTTCAATCTGAGAGTAATCTGCTGAGATAAGATAGAAACCGTTGTCGGCAATAAAGCCTTTTCTAATCCTGCGTCCCACTTCGGTCCGTATCGGTATGTTCTGAATATTAGGGTTTTTCGAAGATAAACGCCCAGTTGATGTCCCTGTTTGATTGAATGTTGTATGGATTCGATTATTTTTTGCAACAGCTATTAGGGGATCGATAAACGTCGATTTTATTTTTGAGTACTCGCGGAATCTGAGCACTATTTTGGGTAACTTGTGAACAAGACTGAGCTGCTGAAGTACATTAACATTCGTTGAGTAATGGCTCTTGCCTCGTTTTAATGGTTTTAATTGCAAATCCTCAAAGAGGATTTTTGACAGTTGTTTTGGTGAATTGATATTGAATTCCTTACCGGCAAGTTCATGGATTTTTTTTTCCATCCTGGAAATTTCTCCGGCGAATTCATTTCCCAGTTTCTGAAGATAGGCGAGGTCAATCTTTATACCCTTCTGTTCCATGTGCGCAAGCACGTGGATGAGCGGTTCTTCGATTCTCTGGTATAACTCTTTTTGGTTTTTTAGGCGTTTGGTGAGTTCTGCGTAAAGTTGGAAAAGGCATTGTGAAGCATTAGCCGGCGTCATCTTTGAATACTCATTTAAGTAATGCAATGCAATATCCTCTAATTTGTATGCCCTCTTATTAGGATCCATGAGCCACGCTGCGATACCAACATCAAATAGCGGTGATTTTATGTCAATGATTTTTGCGAGTTCTTTTAGATTGTATCCAATTTTGACAATATTTTTATCAACTAATATGTCTTTAATAATATTCAGAAATGTTGTATATACTTTATTGGTATCTGTGCATAAATAGATTTCGCTATTTTCCCCTAAAAAGATTCCTACTGTTCTACCTGTTTTGATGTCAGCTACACTATTAATATTTTTGGACGCAACTTCTGGCAGGGTGGTTTTTGACAGAATTTTAATATATGAATGCAATTCAAGATCCAATAAAATCGGCATGAGTCTTTCAATGTCAGGTTCTTGCACGGCAATATCTCCTGTCTTAATATCGAGTGGTACATTGCATTCAAGTGTTACTAATTTTTTTGACAGCAATGCCTGTTTTTTGTGCTCGACTATTCTTTTTTCGTTTTGTATAGCATTTTCAAAACCAGGGTATTTTTTGAGAATTTCGACAGCCCGCTTTGGACCAATACCAGGAACGCCTGGAATATTGTCGCTTGCGTCCCCGGTTAACGCAAGATATTCACCAACGCGCTCGGGCGACACGCCAAATTTTTTCATGACCTGTTTTTGATCATATATCAAATCCTTATATGCATCATAAACGAAGATTTTATCGCTGACCAGCTGCATAAGGTCTTTGTCTGATGTAACAATGTATACTTCTCCTTTGTGCTTCAACTTCAGGGCAAAGGTTGCTAATATATCGTCTGCTTCATACCCTTCGAGTTCAAAACTCGGTATGCCCAGATATTGGCAGATTTGTTTTACCTTTTCAACCTGAAATGGGATGTCAGCTGGTGTAGGAGGTCGGGTTGCCTTATACTCTTCATATACCTCATCGCGAAATGTTTTTCCCGGTGCATCAAAGGTAAGGCAGATATACTCCGAGCCAATGCGCTTCTTGACCTTTTCAAGGGTGTTTAAAAAACCGAATATACCCGAGGTATTTTCGCCTTTTGAATTCCTCAAGGGATTATTAATAAATGCGAAATAAGAGCGGAATATTATTGAATGTGCATCGATTAATACAAATTTTTTCAGCATCATCAAATTATATGCAATATTTTTGATTAAGCAAGCTTTGGTTCCAGGCAGCTCATTTGCGGTTTTCCTATTAATCTGTGTGAGAGCTCTAAAAAAGTATTCATCGCTCTCAAGATTACGGTGATAACAGAAAGATTGCAGAGATTATCATCGTTGTAATCTTATGAAAATCATTGTAATCGAAGATTTCTGGTCTTATTCAGAAATCTCTGTGTTTACCGTCTTGACACAGCGTATATTCTGTATAGTATTATATAGTGCCAATTTATAAGACAATATTTGCCATTATCAATTCCCACGCAGCACGTGGTGAAGCAGGTGAAAAATGGGCAGATGTTTTAAAACATCTTAAGAAGAAGGGCTTTAAAGTAAAATGGCAATTTACTCAAAAAAAATTTCATGCACATGATATTGCCCGGGAGGCAGTAAAAAAGGGCGCAAAACTAATAATCAGCATTGGTGGTGATGGTACTTTTAACGAGATCGTAAATGGTGTTTTATCTCATGTCCCGCAATCCGGGTATATTCCCGAGCTTGCAATAATACCTATAGGAACGGGTAGTGATTTTTCAAAGACACTAAAGATTCCAAGGGATTACAAATCAGCCATTGATATTATAAAGAATGGAAAAACAAAAGAGATGGATGTCGGTAAGGTTATCTTTAAGACTGGTACAAAGAAATGGAAACGTTATTTTGCAAATGTGTTTGATGCCGGGCTCGGTGGAAGTGTGGTGAGGATTGCAAACAGAGTACCAAAAATCCTGGGAGGATTTTTAACCTTTTTATTTTCAAGCCTCACAGCTTTACTAATATTCAAGCGCATAAAATTGAGAATCTGGGTTGACAAGAAGTTAGTAGATCATGGATTGATAACGATCATTGGAGCTGCAAATGGGCAGATTTTTGGAGGTGGTATGCATCTAGCACCAATGGCATTAACTGACGACGGGGTTCTTGAGTTTCTCTATATAAAGAATACGAATACATTTAAATTTCTTGTACATGTTTTAACCAAGGTCTACAAGGGCGAACATCTGGAATACCGTAATGTCTATCATTACCGGGGAAGAGAATTGAAGATTGAGTGTGATAAGGTGTGTCTTCTTGATATTGACGGTGAAGAGGAGAAGGCAGAAGAAGTTACAATATCAATAATTCCAAAGGCGATAAAGGTCAAAGTTCCATATT
>JAGMEL010000186.1 GCA_023128195.1 Caldifarciminota bacterium
GGGGTACTAAATATTGAATATTATGTTTTTGTTTAATTTTTTTCCTTATTGAGCTAGATGAAATATCAATGAGTGGTGAATGACTGATTAAAATCTTTTTAAAAAAGCGTCCCCTTTTATTTACTATATAATTTGATCTGGGAACAACGATCATTTTACATTCTCCGAATAATTTCTTTGGGGTTTTCCAGGTTTCAATCTCTAACCATTGGTCACTGCCGATTATGAGGTATAGCTTACCTTTTATGCTTTTTTTTAATTCTTTTATTACCTCAATCGTATAGGTCTTTCCCAGGATTTTTTGTTCGAGAGCGCTAATAAAAAATTTTTTATTTTTCTCGATCGCCAGTTCAGTCATTTTATATCTGATATTATATGGCGAGTACTTTGATTTGTGTGGTGGATTGCCAGCAGGAATGAAGATTATCTTATTAAGATCAAACTCCTCGAATACTGATTGGGCAATGATTAAGTGTCCGATGTGGGGGGGATCAAAAAGTCCACCAAAAATACCGATTTTCATCCAGCATCCATAACCCTTATCTTCTGACTATCTTTTTCTATTTCTTCGATTTTCTTTTCCGCTTTTTCTTTCCAATTTTCTTCTTCAAGAAGTTCATGCAATAATTTTAGCGCCTCTTCAGTTTGTCCCTTTTTTTCATATAACAGTATTACAGTATGATATTTTGCTTCTTTGCAGGCTTCGGTCTCCGGGTAATTTTCAATGACAAAGTCAAAATATAAAAGTGCTGCATCGTATTTTGAAAGTTTTAGATAAGTTTTGCCGTTTTCTACCTCTTTTTTGGCAAGGCGGTTACGTGCCGAAAGTATTAAATCTCTTATCTCGTCAGTATATTTTGAGTTTGGGAATCTTGTTAGAAACTGATCAAAAAGACTTATCGCGTTTTCTATTTCAGTCGGGTCTTTTTCATAACCCGGTGCCTTTAGGAAATATGATTTTGCTCGATAGAGATAAGCCTTTTCCAGAAAGACCGAACTTGAGAAGTTTTGAATAAGATAATCGAATTCAGCAATCGCCTGGGTATAATCCGTTTTTTCGAAATATGTCCTGCCAAGCCAGTATTGGGCATCATCAACATATTCCGATGATGGATGATAAAAAAGTATTCTTTCAAATGCCTGTACAGCCGTGTCATATTTTTTATTCTCAAAAAAAGACATCGCCCTTTCAAATTCGTCCTCCGGATCAAGGGGTGTTAATACCTGTCTTGTGCCGCAGGAGATGAACAGACACAGAAGAAGTGCAGAAACGGTTATCGTCCTCATGTTTTCTCCTTAATTTCTTTTATGCGTTCTTTTGTTTTTTTAACTATTTCACCCTTTTCATACGGGTTCAAGCGTAATACTTTTTTATATGCTTTAAGTGCTATATCATATTTTTCTTTCTTGAAGTAAATTTCGCCCACGTAAAAATATGCGTCATCAAGCAGTGATTTCGGTTCCTGCTGCGCTATTATATGATCAAAGAAAATTTTCGCACTATCGATCGACCCTTGATTGAATAGCTTGCTTCCAATTGCAAATCTTATCTCACTTAATTGCAAGAGGTTTGCTGCAGTTTTCAACCTCTCGTATTCTTCTATAGCATGGAGCAGGGCTAAATTCAGACTATCACATTCTTTTAAAGCCTTGATAAATTTATATTTTATTTTTTTTGCTCGGGTCGATGTCGAATCAATGTCGAGTGCCTTAGTATATGCCTCTAATGCAGTAGGATAATTACCTTTCTCAAAATTTAGATCGCCAACAAGAAATAAATTGTTTGCCTGATCATATTCGGGAACTAATTTTGCAATTTCTCGATAAATAAAGAGAGCCCTCTCCGGCTCATCTATTCTGAGTGCATTCATGGCAAGGATATTATATTGCCGGATAATACTATCTTTAAAAACCTCGTTGATTACCAGTGCATTTTCAAAGTATGTTGCTGCCTCGCCAAATTCGTTCTTTTTTAAATAACAGTATCCTAAAAGATATTGGATCTCTGCATCTTTATCATCCCGAAAGGATATTATCTCAGTTAATGCACGGTCATAATTCCACGCCTTGATAAACTTACGGGAATTTCTAATACGTTCTTCTTTATGTGAACAACTGACAAGGAGTAGTATAAGAACAAACAATAGCGCTTTGATTCCCTGATTCCCTGATTCCCTGATACACTGATCTCCTGATCTCCTGGTCCCCTGATATTTTGGTCCCCTGATCCCCTGGTACCCTGATTTCCTGATGTTCTGATCTTCTGACCTCTTCATAATTTCTCAACCACTCCGGTAACAATCTTTGTCAACCGGAGTTCGGCTTTGCCTGCCGCCTTTAGTATTTTCGATATATTCACCGGTTTTGTTGCGTCGGCAACTCCCATGTCAGTTATTATTGATAGACCGAGAACCTTTATTTTCAGGTAGCGTGCCATTAACACTTCGGGAACTGTTGACATGCCCACTGCATCTGCACCGATTATTCTCAGGAAACGATATTCTGCATTCGTCTCAAGATTAGGACCCGGGACTGCTACATAAACTCCTTTTTTGATTGGTATTCTATTTTTTACAGCCACATCCTCGGCAAGTCTTATAAGCTCAGGACTGTAGCAACTATACAAATCAGGGAATCTGGGTCCGAGCTTCGGGTCATTTTTCCCGCGTAAAGGATTATCAGGAATCAGATTTACATGATCGGCTATCAACATTATATCACTTGGTGAAAAATTCGGATTTAAACCGCCACTGGCATTGGAAATTATTAAATGCTTAACACCGAGAAATTTCATAACCAACACAGGAAAGGCGATCTCTTTTGTATTATACCCTTCGTAATAATGAAATCGCCCTTGCATTGCGATGATTTTTTTTTGTTTTAAACTACCCATGATCAACTTGCCTTTATGAAATTCAACAGTTGCCAAAGGGAAGTTTGGGATGTCAGTGTACTGAAATATTTTGCGGATATTAAATGCTTTAACTAACTTACCAAAACCAGTGCCTAATATAATTCCGACCTGGGGTTTGATCTTTGTCCGTTGGCAAATGTATTTTACTGCCTCCAGCGCTTTTTTCTTCATTTTTTCTCTAATCGCTCGAGTAATCTCAGATACGATTCTAAGAGACCTCTGAATTCTGCAACAAGAAGCAGTTTCTGGTGCTCAATCATTTTTGTTTCTTCTTTGGTTTTGGCAAGTTCTGTCTGGGCATCTTTTAAAAATCTCTGCGCCTCAATCTTTGCATTGGCAATTATTGTTTCTGCTTCTTTTTTTGCACCGCTTTTTAATTCATCGGCTGCTTTTTGCGTAGTGGTAAGTGTATCCTGCAGGATTTTCTCCATCCGGCGATAATCGCCAATCTTTGCATCCATATCACTGACTTTTTCTGTTAAACTTGCATTTTCTCTCAGCAGATTTTCAACCTCTGTGGAAACCATTTCAAGAAATGCTCTGATTTCATGAACGTCATATCCTCGCAATGATTTTTTAAATTCTTGTTTTCGAATCTCCAAAGGTGTTATCGGCATTTTACCTCCTTATAAAAGGTGAAGTACATAATCTACCCATACATGTGTACTTTGCCACCGCCCTCGCGCTTTGCCCGCTGCAGGGCTTTGTCAGCTTTTTTGATCAGTTCGTAAGTTCCTCCAGCATCTTCAGGAAAACCGGCAACGCCTATTGATATACTGATATCCTTTACTTTTAATTTATTCTTAAAGAAATCATAGTTTTTTATGTGGTTTAATATCCGTCCCGCAGTTTTCCCGGCATGAACCTTGTCTGTTTCTGGTAGCAGGATGACAAACTCGTCTCCACCATAACGTGCCACAACATCTATACTACGTACGTTTCTCTCAAGAATCCCTGAAAAATCCTGAAGTACATGGTCGCCTACCTGATGTCCGAACTCGTCGTTTATCCTTTTAAACTTATCGATATCAATGAATAAAATTGAAAGAATATGTTCATAACGCGCCGCACGCTGTAATTCTTTACTTAACTGATTCTCGAAGTATCTTCTGTTAAAAATGCCGGTTAATGGGTCGAGCCATATGCGATATTTTACCTTTGAGTAAAAACAATTTGGTTTTAATAAATGCTCAACAAAGACATAGGGATGTTTTCTAAGAGCATCAAGGAGTTGGGAAGAAGTGATGTCGGTTATTTTATATTGGCATAGTGTGAATATCCTCAAATCCGGTTGTGTGGTTAAGTCGTCGAGAATATCTTCATAATTCAAAAATTCCTCAGAACACTCAAAAAAAATCCTTAATCCGTTATAGCTCTTGGGCAGTTTATCATACTCTTTTTTTATCCAGGGAACAAAATCAGCGGCTCTGATTCTTTTTTTTATTACGGTAATTTGTTTTCTGAATTTGTCCTTTAAAACTTTTCCATCATTTTCTTTACCGATGAAGATGCATTTTTCTTGTCGATCATTCGCCTCTGTTATCATGGTCACAATATTTGAAAGGAGTTCTTTGCTATCCTGATAAATATACAGGGCATGAACCGGAAGTTCAATTTCAATGCTTTCATGGCCTAGTTTAATATACATGTTCATTTTCTTCGTCTCTGTTGGTTTAATACACTCTCCAGGGGGTTAAGTGCCCGGTCTAATTTAACAATACTATAATTCCCCATATGACCTATTCTTATTATCTTACCTTTCAATGTTCCCTGTCCATTAGCAAAAAGTATTCCGCTTTTTTCCTTTAACTCTTTGATGACTACAGTACTATCGATATTTTTCGGCATTTTCATGGCGGTAAGTGCATTAGATGGATTCTCTGGTAGAATTTCAAGCTGCATTTTCTTTATACGTTCACGGACATAATGCGCCATCTTTTTATGATTATCAAAATTTTTATCCAGGCCTGTATCCAGAATATTTTCAATGCCTTTTTTTAAACCGTAAAAAATCGTGATCGCCGGTGTCCATGGGGTTTGATTCTTGACCCTGAATTTTTCATAGATTTCAAGATTAAAATAATATCTTGGCAGATCAGAACTTTTGGTTTTTTTAAATGCCCTATCACTTACAGAAATAAATGAAATGCCCGGGGGGGACATCAATGCCTTTTGTGATGCTCCGACCAAGATGTCTATGTGCCAGTCATCCTGTGGACAAAAATCTGCACCAATGCCTGCAACACCATCAACAACGAGGTATGAGTTATATCTCTTTGAAATTTCGCCTAATGCTTTTATGTTATTAAGGGCACCGGTAGACGTTTCGGTTAGCGTCGTAAATAATACAGTAGGTTTATTTTTTTTCTTCAAGATATCTTCGATTTTCTCGGGCATAATTGATTTACCATAATCCTCTTTTATCACCACCGGTTTTATATTATATGCTCTGCAAAGCTCGAGCCATCGCTCGCCAAATCTACCACAGATCGCAACAATAGGTTTATCGCTGCTCGATAAAATATTACTGCATGCCGCTTCCATTGCGCCGGTACCTGAAGACGCAAAAAAGAATATTCTTCCTTTACTGTATAAAACTTTCTTAAGTTTTTCCGCAGTTTTGCCAAGTAATTCTGTAAATTTTTCTTCACGATGATAAAAAATCGGTTTCGAGGTTTCTTTTAAGATTTCGTCCGGCACATCAATAGGTCCCGGGGTAAATAAGGTATAGCTATCCAATTTTCCTCCTGCACTCTTTACAAAATACAATATCCTTGTTTTCCGTATCATTTAGTGTATTTGAAAAATGCATTACACATTTTGGGTTTGAACAGTGTCTGAAACCCAATAAATGGCCTATTTCGTGAATGACCTCTTTTGAAATATGTTCCACCATTTTGTTACCAGTTAGGCGATAGGTTGAAACGAGCGCTGTTTTTTTTGATGGATCAGCTAACCCGAAGATAAAATTCATACCCCGGGTATAGATATCGACATCTACAAGACCAATCTTAAGGTCGAATTTTCCTCTATTTTTTGCCGCAATATGATTGAGAATAGTAATTGCATTGTACTGCTTTCTTAATAGATTATGGGAATTGGGCGGTAGTTTAAAAAAACCAGCATGCCGTGAACTTTGATTCAGATATTTTTTTGTTACATCTTCCACAATATTAAAGAGCTTTAAACTTTTCTGTTGAAAAACTCCGATCATTCTTTTTCATTGAGCTTCTTAATAAACGGAGTGAAAAGGTCGATAGGAACAGGAAAAACTACAGTTGAATTCTTTTCAGTAGCTATTTCGCTTAGCGTCTGCAAGAAGCGGAGTTGAATTCCCGTCGACGTTTCGCTAATTATTTTTGCTGCCCGATTCAATTTATCAGCAGCCTGCAATTCTCCTGTAGCGTGAATTACCTTTGCCCTTCTTTCCCTTTCTGCTTCAGCCTGACGGGCAATTGCTCTTTGCATGTCCGTGGGTATGTCCACATGTTTAATCTCGACAGTCGAGACCTTGATGCCCCAGGGGTCAGTTGATTGGTCAAGAATCTTTTGTAATCTCATGTTTATCTTTTCCCGCTGCCCTAGAATTTCGTCAAGCTCATATTCACCGAGTACGCTACGCAGTGTGGTCTGGGAAAGTTGGCTTGTTGCATAGAGGTAATCCTCAACCTCCAGGACTGCCTTTGATGGTTCAAAGACCCTAAAATAGGCGACAGCATTAACCTTTATCGAAATGTTGTCTTTTGTGATAACGTCCTGGGGTGGTACATCCATAGCAAGAACCCTCAGGGACACTTTTGCCATTTTATCAATACCCGGCC
>JAGMEL010000187.1 GCA_023128195.1 Caldifarciminota bacterium
TTTTTATGGACAGCCCAGTATAAAATGGAGACCCTTTTTGAAAAGGGGTTTGACGCAGAGATTGAAGATGTAATATTCGATTCTTATGAAGAAGATGGCGCAGTGAGGTTCTATCCGAAAATTGTTATACTCAAACACTTAGATGAAGCACTATCTCAAGGAGACTATAAATTTTATAAAAAAGAGGTGAGGCTCTTTAATGCTAAAGGTGCTGTAGTGAAAGATCTATGGTTTCCTTACCGGAGCCGAGTAAATTGCTCTAAGAAAGGTAATTATTTTTACGTCTGGACTATAGTTAGAGAAAAACTTGAGCCTTATCATCCTTCAAAAATCCATGATACTGAAATAATAGAATCAAATTTCAGTGTTTATAATGATAGAGGTGAAATTGTATGGAGACAAAGTCCTTTCTCAGTGGATGCTGATAAGGTGCATTATTTGGTCATTTCACCAAAAGACGGATCATTATTTGAGTTTATTGACGAAGAAGTAGTAAATTTTTATGATAATCGAGGGCTCAAATATTCAATAACACCTCAGGAGCTAAAGGGTTGCCAATTTGAATTTTTTGGATTTAACGATAATTACGAGCGTGGAATCATCTTAGCTCATAAACATCCTGAAAAATCATTTACAGGAAATGCCGAACCCACACTCTTTCTTGTTGATTCTCGTTTAAATCTTTTGTGGGAGAAACCCTTAGATGAAGGTTTCTATTATCGTGCTGCGATTTCACCCTATAGCTCGTATGTTTATGCATCAGCCTATACATCACAATCTTTTAGTGGTTATTTGTATGATAAGAATGGTGAGTTATTGATGAAAATTACAAACGGAGCATACCCTATTGCATTCTCGTCTGATGAACGCTACCTGATAATTCAATCATTAAAGCCAATAAAAGGTTTACGCTCAATAAGAGGGATTATGGTTATTGATATTAAGACGAAGAAAGTAGCATTACAAAAAGAATTAGAGGTCAATCGTTCTGAAGGCTTAATTGCACCTGACAGAACCATGGCTCTTATTGAGCTCTCTTACCCGAAAGTCAATCAGAGTTTATCACGAGAAGAAGTTTCATCATTACGTATAGAAAGAACTTCAGAGAAGATCAGTATTCTAAATAGTAAAGGTGTTGTTACGTATGAGACTGATGACTACAAATTGCTAAAAGATAAGGTTACTCTAAGTATCTTAAGTTGGGATGGTATTGAGTTGATTTTTGGAGTGACAAATAAGAAGTTTAATAAAATTGAAATCAACTCGGTTAGGTTCAAGGAGGAATAAAATGAAGAAGCTCTACATATTATTAGTAATGGCAATGTGGGTCACAGTTGGGTATGCTCTTTATTGGCCAATAGTTTATGGCAGTTATGAGGAACAAAAAATAACTTCGAATTTTGGCGAATACCGCAGTACAGGGACCCATCATTTCCATGACGGTGTCGATCTTGAGCCTTATGCAGGTACAGTTCTTGGAACCTGGGTGTGGGGAGTTGAAAATGAATATATTTGGCAGATCAGTGAGAGCGGTCATTATCTCAAGACGTGGTGGCACGATTATCATCATATCAATCCAGAAAATGGTCTAAGTCCGAACGATCCAGTTGATCCAACATGTCAGTTGGGCGAGATTGACTACAGCGGGGACCCACCACATCTACATTGGAATGCTCGTACATTAGCGTGCACACCACCATCCACTGCAACTCATCCCATACATCCTTATCAAAATATTTGGTATAGACTTGATCCACTTATGTGGGATTTCTATAATCCTATAATACACGATGTTATTTTTACTGACGATGGTGATTACCAAACGACGCATGCTCCTAATCAACTTCCTGCAAACACTAATATTGATATAGTTGTAAAAGCCACAGATTGGCATCCGCATCATGGTACAGGAGGTTATAATGATAATAACGGTGTCTATATGGTCGGTTACAATATTGATGCTCCGCCCACACAATTTAACATAAAGTTTGACTACAACGAGACAATAGGTGATTGGAATCTTAATTGTGTATATGATAACATACATTCTTCAACATCTCAGTACTGGTATGTTGTGACAAATACGATGACTCAGAATGGTTATTGGAACACCGGTAGTCCAGGTGCTCACCAGGTTTAAATAAGAGTAGAAGATGAATGGGGCTCCTTTGTCCCTGCAATAATAAATATATACGTAACGACAGGGATAGAAGAGAACACGCTTGAACCTGTTTACAAAACATGTTTAAATGCAATATCACCTAATCCAGTACGGGATAAGATAAAGTTAAATTATCAAATTGCGAATCCGACTGCTACTAAGATTACAATCTTTGATTGCAGTGGAAGAATTGTGAAGAGTATAAAAATTAATGATGATCCTGGAAACCACACTGTTATCTGGGATGGTGTTGATACACAGGGAAGAGAAGTGACAAACGGTTGCTATTTTGTTAAATTTGAGGCGGGCGATTATAAGGTCACTAAGAAATTTATAATAGTCAAGTAAGGAGAAAAAAATGAAGAAAAAAATTGGAATCTTTATCATTATTCTCACTACCCTGCTTGGTGCTGAAGAACTTGTGAAGACTGTAGATATCTCAACAAATGACCTCTTATTCGTAAAACAGAATGAATATGATTGTGTTACTATTCAGGGAGCAAAAGACAATTTTGAGATAGGTAGACCAAACTTACCTATGAAGGTCATTCATTTAGTTATCCCGGATAATGCTGAGGTACAGGGTATTCAATTTATTTCAACTCCTGTTGAGCTCTCAGGTTTTTATAAAATTGACCCGGTCAAAAAACCGTTTTCTTTTGACGATGTTGAAATCGAACCAATGTTTCTCGATAGTTCACAGATCTATCCTCAGGAGATTGCAAAAATAAGTAATATCGGTTACTTTGCCGGTAACAAGATTGTCTCTGTTGTTATTTATCCATTACAGTATTTACCTGGGCAAGGAAAGCTTATTCTCAATAAAAATATCCAATTAACAATAAAATATCATGGTTCTACGGTAAATGGTGTTACCAAACAGCGGGGGTTTGATAAATATAACAATAAGATTGAAAAGACAATAAAGAGATTCATTAATAATCCTGAAAAACTTTTAATCCTGCCAAAAGAAACCTTACCACAAATTATTGAAGCTAAGAAATTCATGCCTATGGATGTACCATCAGAACAGGGCAGTTCGGTTGAATATGTTATTATTACGAGCGATGGGCTATCTTCTTCTTTTCAAACTTTGGCTGACTGGAAAATGGAAAAAGGTGTTCCTACGGTTATTAAAACAACCTCCTGGATTGAAAGCCATTATAATGGCACTGATATTCAAGAGCGCATTAGGAATTTTATTAAGGATGCCTACCAGAAATGGGGCACCGAATATATTCTGCTCGGTGGCGATGAAGGAGTTGTTCCTACGCGTATATCAACCTTGAATTTCTGTGGTCAACCAATAGGATTTATTCCAACGGATTTATATTATGCCTGTCTTGATGGTAATTGGAATGAAGATGGTGATGAGTACTTTGGTGAGGAAGAAGACTCGGTTGATCTTTATCCCGAAGTTTTTGTTGGTAGACTGCCAGTTAATGATAGTGATGAGGCAGATGTTTTGATAACAAAAATCATAAGTTATGAAACGGATCTGGCAAACGGATTTATAACCAAAGTACTTTTTTTGGGCGAAAACTTGGGCGCTTATCCAGGGGATGGCAAAGACCGTTGCGATTCGATTGCTGATTTTTATTTCCCTGAATACTATACAAAAACAAAGCTTTATGAATTTAATGGAAATGAAAACAGAAATACTGTGATAAGTGCATTAAATACTGGCCAGGGTATTGTCTATTTTCAGGGACATGGTAGCACTAACACTTTAGGTATCGGACCAGATTTGCTATATCATATTGATTTTGATACGCTGGCTAACGAAAATAAACCGTCATTATGGTACGGTGTAAGTTGTTATACTAATTGTTTTACTTGTGACTGTATTAATGAACACTTCATCAAAAATGCTTCCAAAGGAGGAGTTGTTTCTATTGCCTCGACGAGTAATGATTATCCGTTTGACAACTTTGAATTTGATAAGACATTCTTCGAGTTTCTTTTCGACCCAAGTTTTTATAACATCGGTGAAGTCCAAACTCTATCAAAAGCCTCACTCGTTGGCTCTTATTCACACTGGCATCCATATGTTACAGCAATGCACGGCAGAATGCTGCTTGGCGATCCTGAAATGCCGGTCTGGACCGAGGAGCCAGAGGTAACTTATGTTACTCATCCGCAATCAGTTGGTTTAGGACCAACAAACTTCATAGTTGAGGTAGAGACTGGAAACGATGCTGGAGAAAGAATTCCGTTACCTGATGCAAAGGTTTGTGTTAAAAAGGGCGATGAATTTCATGCATACGGTTACACCAATAGTCAAGGAGAAGTAAAGTTTAAAATTTGCCCTGAATCCAAAGGTGACATTTCTGTTGTCGTTACTAAACACAATTACGCAACAAACCAAGGAAATTGTGATGTTGAGCCAGACATTCCCTATGTTTCATATATGAATCACTCAGTAAATGATAGTCTTGGCAATGATAATGATATGTGCGATGCTGGCGAGGAAGTTTTTTTCAATATGACTTTACAAAATCAAGGTAGAGGTAGTGCTGATTTTGTCACGGCGAAACTTCGGACAACAAGCTCTTACATAACCATATTGGATTCTGTTGAAGGCTTTGGACGAATTGGCGGTGGTGAATCTGTTACTAAAAATAATGCTTATAGAATTTCAGTGGCAGCAAATACACCTGATCAAAGTGAAATAAATTTTACACTTGCAATTTCTGCGCTTCAGGGTAATTATAATGATATTTTTGAACTTGAAGTCTATGCGCCACTCTTGAGTCATAGTGGGCATTCAATTTCAAAACTATCTGACAAAAAGGAAAGAGCATCTACTTACAAAATGAAATTGAAAGTGCGTAATGATGATAGTGGTGAAGATAATGGCGTTTGGGCATCATTAGATTCTGATGATAGCAATGTTGCAATTACCAAAGACTCAATCTGGATCGGGACGATCAATGCAAGGACTGAAATCACAAGCAGTGATACATTCCTTTTTGAAACTTCAATACCGCTGGATTCAATATCAGATCTCAGGGTAGTCATAAATGATATATACGATCGTTCTGTTAGTGATACATTTGTAATTTCTACTCCTCCTTCTCCATACAATCTTACTTATCAGCCTTATCAGGATAAAATTTATCTGACCTGGCATGTTCTTCCAGCCCCTTTATATGGCTTCAATGTTTATCGTGGTGATTACGGGAAAGTAGCAAGTGTCAAGGTAAATGAGACTCCAATAACCAATGGTCGTTACTTTACAGACTGCGATCTCACTCCTGGAACAAAATATTATTACGCGGTAACATCGATTGATTCATCAATGAATGAAAGTTCTTCTTCAATTGGTTTATTGGTGTCGACGAATCCGAAATTAAAGACTGGTTGGCCCAAAATCATGGAATTTGATGCTGATTTTTCATCGCCATTTGCCTGTGAACTTGATGTTACCTATCCAGGACTTGAAATTGTATCGCTTGATCGCTTTGGAACCATATATGCCTGGCATTGCGATGGAACAGGTTATCTTTCGTCTGATGGTGTTTTTGCCCGAACTGGGATGAGAAGCTGGACATCTCCTGCTGCGGCTGATATTGATTTAGATGGAGAAATGGAAATTGTATATATGGGTTCCCGCACTAACCCCGAGACGACCAAAGTATTTGTCTACAAACAAGATGGTACACTCATGTGGTCTAAAGTAATTGCACTAAAATGGAGTATCTCATCACCATTAATCTGTCAATTCGATCAAGATCTTGAACTGGAGATTATTTCCGTACTCACAAATGGCGATATATATTCACTTGACCATACTGGAAGAATGGCATTTTTCGCTTCTTGTTCTGCAACGACCTTTTCATCACCTGCATTAGGCGATGTTAATGATAATGGTAAACCTGATATCTGGATTGGAACAAAGAATGGTATTTACGCATGGGATAATGATGGTAGCCCTATATCTCCTTTTATTGGTTGGCCTGACAGCAATTATCATGATTTTTCTTCAATCGTGATTGGTGACATTGCAGAAGCAGACATTGGCGATGAAATTGCGGCGGTTGACAGATGTTTATTTATAGCATACATTATAAATAAAGACGGCAATTGTGTTCAAGGCTGGCCAACTCACCTTTCCCTTTATGACCTTCTTGCATCTCCTTCATTAGCAAATTTAGACAGTGATAATGATCTGGAATTAATAATTAGCAGTGAGCCGGATGTTTTTGCCTTTAACAGCGATGCCTCTGTCTTAGATGGTTTTCCAGTCGATAGATTAGCTAACATCTGTTCTAACCCGGTTATCGTAGATCTTGATAATGATCAGGATTTTGAAATCATTGTCGGCTCAGGCGGAGAAGATAGCCGTTTTTATGGTTATCATCATAATGGTGAGCAGATTCTTGGTTTTCCAATTCCTATTGGTCAGGGTGCAACATCAACTCCCTTTGTAGGTGATATTGACGGAGACGACAAATTAGAGATGATTGTATCCTGTCATGACTGCGGGGTTTATGTTTATGAACTTGATGATGCAATTGATTATCCTAATTGCACATCGTGGCCAACCTTTAGACATGATTTAATGCGAACCGGTAATTATTCGACTCAGGGAAGATTATCATCTGCGGTTGCTGGTGATAACCAATTTATTCCTCAAACTACACTATTAAGAAATATCTACCCAATTCCTTTTACTAAAAATCTGAACCTACAAATTGATGTTGCTAAAGAATCAGATATTACCATAAATCTCTACAATGTTGCCGGCATAAAAGTTAAGGATATTCACTTTGGAAAAATATCACCGGGAAGACATTCCCTGACATTGAGCAGGACCATGTTCAAAAGACATCTGGCAAACGGAGTTTACTTTGTTCGGATTATTGCAAAAGACGAAAATTCTGTAAATGACCTCGGAATTGTGAAGGTAATATACTGTAAATAGTAAAATACCACTCTTTCTGAATCCAAATCTTTTTGGAGTAGCCTCAAAATAACTTGGGGCTACTCCAAAAGATTATCAGGTTTTAATGCATGAAGGAAGTTGTGAAACTCAAAATAACAATCTTCAATGTAGAATGGGCGTATTCATTTTTTACTAAGAAAAGGGCAAAATATGATTATATTGAGAATCATGTTAATTATCCTTGACAGATTTCAAATTATATGTATAATTACATAGGAAAAAGAGAAGGTATAATGACTTTAGAGAGGTCTTAGGCCTCTGTAAGTTGGTTATACCTTATTTGTTTTTAAAATTTTGTATTGTCTAAAAATGTAATATAGAGAAGGAGGAATAATGAAGGTAGATACCATGAAAAGATGTAGTGTTATTTTGCTCTTTATTCTCTGTATGCTTTTTGCAGCAGATCGGGTAACAATGTAGCATGTAGAGATTTGACTACAAGCTCTACCCCAAGTCCTCCAATTCAATCGAGGTGTTATTTTATAATTTTATCATTTTATCATTTTATCATTATATCATTATATAATATTCGAATGGGTTTATTATGAGAATTGATGGTGACTATTGTGAAGTTCTGATTTAATGTTTTTCGGTGATTAATAAGTTTGTGTAGTTGTCAGCGATTAGAGAATCGTCTTTGATAACGCCCTCAATTTGCATTATAGAATTTACTGAGTTTGGTTTGTATTTGTCCGGGAATATTACAACCTCCAGGGTTCCTGTTTCGTCATCTATTGTCAAGAATGACATTAGTTTGTTGTTTTTTGTTCGTATGGTTCTTTGAGCAATAGGTGTTCCAGTGATTATTGTTTTTTTATCAACTACTAAGTCGGCAATCTTTATCTTACGTTCAGGGTAAAGGATTTCTATAATATGGCATTGTGGTAAGAAGTCGATTATGCTTAGTTGTTCTTGAAATTTTGTCTGCTGGTTGAAATCTTGAAGACATGGGATTTTTTCGGTCACGCCCCGCCCTTTTGCAAAAGGGCGGGATAACTTCTTCAATTTTGAATTGAGCAGAATAAAGTATAGCTCAGGCCAGGTGTGGTTGAATGTATCCAGTGCGCCAGATTTTATTAAGGAGATTCCTTCATCGATCGATGGCTGAACACGAAAAAAAAAGTCCTGTCCATTTTTAAAAGGGCGGAATTTTAGAATACGTTTGATAGTTTTTATAGATAGATTTTTTATTTCTGATAAACCAGTAATAAGACTGGTTGTTGATTTCGCTCGAACAGTATTGTTTGTTTTGTTGATTACTGAAAAACCGATGTCGCTTTTATTTACATCGGGTGCGATAAATTTAATTCCCCATCTTCGTGCTTCATTTATATAGGCATAAGTAGGATAGTATCCACCTTTGTTATTGATAAGACGGCAAAAGAATTCTGAAGGATTGTAGAATTTCTGATATGCAGATAAATAGGCAAGGGCTGCATAGGTGATACTGTGTGCCTTGTTAAATCCAAATGAGGAAAATGATTGTATACGTTCCCATACATTTTCAATTTCTTTTTTATTATATCCTGATTTTTTTGCTTTACTAAAGAATAGCTTTTCTAATTTCTTCATACGATTTGAATTTCTCTCCTTGGTCATTGCCCGACGCAATATATCACCATCACTTAGAGAAAATTTAGCAAAGTCATGGGCGATCTGCAGGATTTGCTCTTGATAAATGGGGATTCCAAGGGTGTGTTTTAATGCATTTTTGAGTATGGGATGCGGGTATTCAATCTTCTCTTCATTCTTCAGGCGTTTCAAGAATTTTTCTTTCATACCGCCTTGAGCTGGTCCAGGTCGTATAATCGCAATAGCATTGGCAATATCCATTAGTGTTTTCGGTTTAATCCTTTTTAGAAATTGTCGTACCATAGGACTTTCAATTTGAAAACATCCCAGGGTTTTACCCTCGCTAATAAATTTGTAAACCTTTTGGTCTTTGAAATTTATTTTTTCTCTTGATAAATAAAGGCTGGGAAAACCACGGACACCAAGAATATCTATCTTTACCATACCGACCATTTCAATTCCATCTTTATCAAACTGAGTAATCTGTCCAGCAGGATTCGGATATAAAGGGACAAAATTACAGATCGGTTCTGGAATTATGACAATGCCACTGGCATGGCAGGAAAAATAATGTGGGTAATTGTCAATTTGCTCAGATATATTATGTATGTTTTTAATAAGATTTTCTCCAGTATGATTTTTTATGTTTTTTAATTCCTGTGAAGAAATACCATAGGCGCGTGCTGTATTACGGAAACGCGCTCTTCTTTGAAATCGATTGATTGCTGAGATATGCGCAACATAGTCTTTACCAAACTTTTTAAATATTTCTTGAATCAGATTTTCGCGTTTATTGAATTCAACATCAATATCAATATCCGGAGGTTCACTGCGCCCGGGATTCAAAAACCGCTCAAATGGAAGATTATATTTTAATGGGTTTGCAATTGAAAGGCCTAAAACATAGAGAATAAAAGATGATGCTGCAGAACCGCGTACGTTCATTCCAATACCTTTTGACAATGCAAATTCTTTTAAATGATAAACAAGGGAAAAATATGGTCCAAAGCCTGTGTTTTTGATAATCCTGCATTCATACTGAATGCGTAATCTTTCATGGTGTGTTAAGTTTTTAATCTTTGGTTTAATAATATCGTAAAGATTTTGCTTTGATTTTGGGAATATCCAACCTCTGTTTTCCGGAGCAAAATTACATATTTCAGAGAGCTTTCGATTGTTTATTATTGCCTGTGGATAATCAGTAAAAATTTTATTAAATTCTTTATTAGTAAGAAGGTGGTTTGGTACTCCCTTTTTATATTCGTATTTGTGGTTTTTTATTGCACACATCAATTTATAGAGATTTTTTTCTCCTTTTGTTACATAGAATATTTCATTAGCAGCGACTGGCGGAAATTCTTTAGTTAATGTAGTATGATGCGGGAGTAGGAGATAATACTTTTCAGTAAATGCCGGGCTAAGTTTTTTTAATAATTCTACTGAGCTTGACACCAGTACAAGACCAGCTGAGTGTTCTTTTATAAAATCGAGTTCAATATTTTTAAATGCGTTCGCTGTTAAAATATGGCATAGATTTACATAGCCCTGTCGATTTTTTGCAAATAAATAGAGATAACGACGCATCATAAATGGTGCAACTACACCCCGCTCTTTTGTGAAAGGGCGGGGTACGAGCCCGCCACAAAACTTGGCGGGCGTGGTAATCTTTCGAGATTGCTTCGGCTCTCTAAGAGAGCCTCGCAATGACAGGTGAGGAAGAGGAGAGAGGGCGAGAGAAATTCTCGTTCCGATAATCGGTTTTATATTATAGTTTTTTGCATATTTAACAAACTCTGGGAGACCAAAAAATGTCTGGTCAATGATGCCACAGCTTTTCAAATTATATTTATTTAAATATTCAAAAAGGGTTTTAAAATCTGAACCGCCAAATCCATAATTACTATGATAAAAAAAAGGAGTATACAGTGAATTCATATCGTTTATCGTTATAGGGCATCGCAGCCCGTATCGTTATTTGTTAGTAGTTTTTCGTCTTTTTTAGCCGTATAACTATGCCGTCCAACCATACGGGCATCGCTGCCGTAGGACGAATAACAATGCCTTTTTTTTAGCGAGTGTGTGCTTGCTGGGTAGAGAGAATTAAAACCAAATTTGTCTCTCACTCTATCCAGGGCATAATTTAGTTGATTAAGACGTTCTTCTTTTACTCTGAACATAGAAGGTTGTAGTCCATCGTACTGGAATCCTGAAAGGGCAATGCCTATAAGTCTTACTCGTTTCTTTTCTTGTAAGAGGTTTTCTAAAATCCGAGCCCCATACTCAAAGATCGTTTGCTGGGCATTGTTAGAGGGCATCCGGATTCTTTTTGATATGGTTTTAAAATCAGAAAACCTTATCTTTACTGTTAATGTCTTGGCACGAAGTCTTTTTTCTCTTAATGTAGTGCATCCGCGCTCAATGAGATAGAGAAAGAGCCCGTAGATCAGTTCTTTGCTTATCGTATCCTCAGGTAATGTTGTTTCCCGGCTTATCGATTTCATACGGTCATAACTATTGAAATCACCGCCATAAATAAAGAATTTTATTATTTTAGCATAACTGCCGAGTGCAGTATTTAATACCCAATCTGGCGTTTTAAGAAGTTGGTCTATAGTATTGATATTAAGATTTTTTAATATGTATATGTGTTTTGGACCAATGCCAGGCATAACACTAACCTTAAACGGAGCGAGGAATTTTATTTCTTTTTCGGGCGGAATGATTAGAAGTCCATTGGGTTTTGATTGATCGCATGCAATCTTGGAAAATACTTTTGTTCTGGCAATACCAATTGATACTGGAATATTCAATTTTATTTGTACGTCAGTCTTCATTTTTTGGGCTAAAACAAGAGGTGGTCCAAAAAGCCTTCGGGTGCCTTTTATATTTACATATGCTTCATCTATTGATGCCATAATAATATCAGGGGAGAAGGAGCTCATAATTTCATAGAATCTTCTAGAATACCACCTGTAATACCCGAAATTACCTCTTAGAAATACCGCCCCGGGGCATAAGCGGTATGCCTGGGCAGTGGGCATGCCTGAATTGATGCCGAATTTCCTCGCTTCATAGGATGCTGAGGCAACGACCCCGCGTTCCTTAGGCGATCCACCTACAATAACCGGTTTACCAATTAGATATGGATTTAATGCCTGTTCTACTGAGACGAAGAATGCATCTAAATCAGCACAGAGAAACATTGAGTCCTCCAGATAATGGATATCAGATGATCAGGTGATCAGGAACGAATTATTATCTGATATCCTGGTGCCCTGATATCCACTACCTGTTCCCCTGATATCCTGATAACCTTTCATATTCTCCTTATTACGCCGATTACCTTGCCGATTATTTCGAATTGTCTTTTGATAACAGGGTAAGCATCATTCTCTGGTTTCAAGACAAATGCGCTACCGATCTTTTTTAATCTTTTTACAGTTGTTTCATCTTCTAATAGTGCGACGATAATCTCGTTATTTAATGCTCCTTTGCCGGGTTTAACAACCACCATATCCCCATCATAGATATGGGCATTTATCATGCTATCCCCTTTAACCCTTAGAATAAAACAGCCGCGCCACTTCGATGGGTTAAAATATCCTTCGATTTCTTCAAAAGCGAGTTCTGGTAAACCAGCTGCAACCCTGCCCACAATTGGTATTTGTTTGGGTTTAATACGGATGCTTCTTGCCTGACATGCAATCTTATTTATTAGTCCATCTTTGGCAAGATTATCCAGATGTACTTTTACTGATTTGGTGCTTTTAAGCCCTACTTTTTTGGCAATCTCGCGGATCGAAGGTGAATATCCATAATCTTCCATAAAATCCTGAATTGCTTTCAGAATTCTTTGTCTTGTTTTTATAGTTTTCTTCAATATTACCTCCTTATAAAACAGAAGGCAGAAAAGGGCTGATAGAGGGGAGAAGAAGGCTATCAAAGGCTGCCATTTTATGCCCTCTCGAGCCCTTTTTGAGCCTTGTCGAGCCATGTTTCAGCCTAATGGTTAAGAGTTTGGACGCTGGAAAAAATTTCCTCGATTTCTCTCAGGAAAAGGGTGATTTTTATCTTTAATCCAGCTTCCTAACCCTTCACCTACTAACCATCTGTTAAGTAAACATTTGTTTACAATATATTATAATGAAAATTTGGCAATTGTCAAGGGGGAGTTTTAAGACAAGGAGATAGGGAGATGGGGAGACAAGGGGACCGGGAGAAAAAGAGAGAAAGGAAGTTTTGAAGTTAGGAAGTTAGGAAGATGGGAAAAAGGGAGAATAATGTCAAATGACAAATTATAAATGCTAAATTAGAGAATAAAACACTGATCTTAATTGTAGTTGCCCGATTCATCGGGCATTGAGCACTGGAATCACGCTGCGCTGGTGACAAGGGAACTGGGAAACAAGGATGGACAAGGATATCAGGGAATCAGAGAATCAGGTATAGTGCGTAGAGCGTCCCAGTGGAATATGCTTCGCATTCCACGGGATAAATAGGGCGTAGGGCGACTATATCAAATACCTAAATGCCTAAAAAAAGGAACATAGGGTTTGGGAGCAGGGAGACATGGTTATTTATGCTGTCGCTGCGTATGATAGGTTCGCATTAGATGTATTGACTGATATGGATAATTGGATATAGTTAAAAGAAATTTGGAAAATGAAAGGAGTTATTTATGATTAATATTATTCTTGCCTTGATTTTACTGCAGCCCATCGAAGTCAAGGAGTATAATCTTGCAAATGGTCTTAAGGTTCTCATTTATGAAGACCATTTTGCACCGGTTGTATCAACCCAGGTCCATTACCGAGTTGGTAGTTATAATGAATCATCAGGATTAACTGGTATTTCTCATCTATTAGAACATATGGCTTTCAAAGGAACCAAAAAACACAGCGCAAAGGAATATAATAGAATAATCGAGGAAGCAGGTGGTTTGGAGAATGCATTTACTTCTATCCACAGGACTGTGTTTTACGCACATTTACAAAGTGATCGATATGAGCTTGAATTAGAATTAGAGGCAGATAGGATGCAGAATCTCTTAATTCCTCCTGATGAATTTATTCCGGAAAAGGGTGTGGTTATGGAAGAACGCAGGCTTGGCGAAAATGACCCGCATCGAACCCTTTTTGAACATCTTGATTTGGTAAGTTTTTCATACCATCCCTATCGTAATCCAATAATCGGTTTCATGTCGGATATTGAAAGACTCACAAGAGACGATGTCTATAATTGGTATAAGAAATACTATAATCCTGCCAATGCGATTATTATTATAGCCGGAGATGTAAATCCCGAAGAGGCATTAAAACTTGTTAAAAAATATTATGGCAAGATTAAAGGGAGAAAAGAAGAGGATATTTTATTTGAAGAACCTCCGCAAGAGGGTGAGAAACGGTTTGAATTAAAAAAGGATATAAAAACTCCAGCACTGGCTATCCAGTATCATGCAGTTGGCTTGAATCATGAAGATATGTATGCCTTTGATGTCATTTCAATGATTTTATCGTTTGGGACGAGTTCAAGGTTCGAAAAAAATCTGGTTCGTGAAGCAGGAATAGCAACAACTATTAATACATATTCTTCAACATTAAAACACGGTGGCAGTTTTTCAATCCTGGGTATTCCTCAGAAAGGTGTAGACATCCAGTCTCTTGAAAATGAGATATATAATGAAATCGAAAAATTAAAAAATGAACCAGTTGCAGACGAAGAACTAAAAAAGGCAAAAAATCAGGTTTTGGCGCAAACAATTTACAGACAGGACTCTGCCGCAGGAATTGGATTTGCACTCGGCTGGTGGGAAATTGAGGGTGGTGGATGGCAAAATATTAATCGTTATCCCGAAGAAGTCCAAAAGCTTACAAAAGAGGATATTATAGAAGTGGCACAAAAATATTTCAGAAAAGATAATAGAACCGTGGGCTATCTTTTACCTAAGGAGGAGAAATGAGGAAAATCAGTTTGTTACTTCTTAGTATTGCATTTGCTTATGCAATTAATATCCAGCGTGATACTTTGCCTAATGGCTTGGTAATTCTGACAGTTGAGGCGCACAAGCTACCAATGATTGAAATGAGGGCAGTTACTTATGCAGGAAGTGTTTTCGACCCTGCAGGTAAACAAGGAATAGCAACTGTAGTCAACCAGATTCTTCTTAGAGGCACAAAAAGCCGAGCAAGTAACGAGATCGCCCAGGCAATTGAATCAGTTGGCGGTGAGTTTTTTCCATTTACAGATGAAGACCATGCCGGTATAAGTGGCAGGGTTTTGAGTAAAGATTTGTATCTTCTGATTGATCTTCTCAGTGATTGTATACAGAACCCGCTATTCGATTCCGTAGAACTCTTACGGATAAAGAGTGAGGTAATATCACAAATAAAGGCAGAAGAGGACCGACCGTTTTCAATAAGTAAAAGAGAATTTCGCAGATTGGTTTTTTCTGATCACCCATTGGGTCATATCCCTCAGGGGTTTGATTCCACGGTAGGGAACATATCTCTCAGCGATATTAAAGAATTCTATAATCAGTACTACCTGCCTAATAATACTTTTTTTGTATTTGTGGGAGATTTCCAGAAGGATTCCCTTATTTCTATATTAGATGAAAAATTTGGCAATTGGGAACGAAGAAAATTACAAAAGACTAAAATTGATGCGCCAAGTGAGACCAGTAAACCTTTAGGTAAGATTATCCATATGGACATCTCGCAGGCATATATTCTGCTGGGTAATCTTGGACCTAAGTATGGTGATGCAGATTGGTATGAAACAAGAGTTATGAATTATATACTGGGTGGTGCAGGTTTGACTTCCAGAATATCAGAAATAATTAGGGAAAAGAGAGGGTTGGCATATATTGCTTACTCATATTTTCAGCGTTTTAAGACGGGTGGTTATTTTAATGCTCTGGTACAGACCAGGAAAGAAATGGCGAATGAAGTTGTGCAGATATTGATAAGCGAAATGGAGAGGATTCAGGATACGATTGACGTAGTTGAACTGAGCAGGGCAAAGAAATTCTACACTGGTTATTTTCCTTTGACCCATGATACATATAGAGAAATGACAAGTATTGTATTACAAATTGAAAGTCAAAATCTCGGGCTCGATTATCTTTCGCAATTTAAAAAATTGATTGAGGCTGTAAAACTGAATGAGCTAAAAGCTGCCGCCCAAAAATATTTGCATCCTGATCGGTTTTATCTATTGATTGTTGGTGACCTAAAACCTGAAGATATAAAGCTTGAGAGAATAGAGTGGATTGAATAAAACTTGGTTGTAAATTTCTCGGGCAGTAATATATCTGTGATTTTGCAATTGACTTATGAATGAAGTTGTTTATAATAAATGTAAATGACCTGGATTGATATAGTACTTGTTATAATTCTTGTCGGCTTAGTGATTCATGGTATGATCATTGGTTTGGTCAAGGGCATTTTTGATATTATAGGTATTATTGCAGGGTATATTTTAGCAGTCAGTTATAGCGCAGCAATAGAGATTCCCCAAATTTTGGCATTTATTTTGATTTTTGTTATTGTTATTATTGTTGTTTCTATACTGGGCAGGTTTGTTTCAAAAATGATTCATGTTACTCCGTTTGGTTTTATAGACAGGATGCTTGGCGGAATATTGGGATTTTTAAAAGCTTTTATTGTATGTTTTGTTTTTTTGATCATACTCCTTTTATTACAGAAATCGAATAGAGTTATCTATAAATCTGATATTGCTCACCATGTCCTCAAGAGTGGGTTAGTTATGAGTCGCGTGCTTCCTGAAAAATGGTATGATTGGGTAGAAGAGGTTGTGACGAAAAGAGAACTAGTTGAATTTCAAATGCCAAAATTGAGTACTTGAAATTTGGAGTATAAAGGTCATTTTTGTTCTGATATTTATTATTCAACGAAACAACATAGGTAAACTTTGAGATGCATACTGATTCACCAGTGATAATAACATTTCTCTCTGATTTTGGTGATACAGATTGGTTTGTCGCAGCAGTTAAAGGTGAGATATTAAAGATAAATAAAAAGGTTTTAATTGTAGATATAACACATAAGTTAGTTCCTTATGATATTAATTCTGCTGCATTTGTATTAAAATCTGTGTATAAAAATTTTCCTGCAGGGACTATCCATCTTGTCGTTATTGACCCAGGGGTTGGTAGTGAAAGAAAACCGATTATTGTAGAGTCTGCTGGATATTATTTTGTTGGTCCTGATAATGGAGTATTTTCCTATGTATATAATAAGTACTCCAAGGTCTTCAAGATTAAGCAAAGAAAAAGATTGAGTTCTACATTTCATGCGCGGGATATTTTTGGTCCTGTTGCGGCACGATTATCAAAGGGATCAAGCCCGGAAGTCTCAGGAATTATGATAAAGGACTATGTAAAATTCGAATTCCCTAAGATTAAAAAAATAAAGAGGGGAATTCAAGGCGAAGTTATTTATATTGACCATTTTGGCAATCTTATTACGAATATTCCCAATAGTACAGATGTAAAAGAATTGTATATATTGAAAAGAAAAGTACTTGTAAAGAAATTTTATGGCGAAGGCAAGATGGACGAAATTATCTGTCTCAAAGGGAGTAGTGGTTATTACGAAATTGCCCGAAATAAAGGAAACGCCCAGGATATTTTAGGTACAAGCGTTGGTATTGAAATTATGGCATTTTGATGCGGTCAAATGTGTACGATGTTTGAATTTTTAACCTTGACAAATTACGATTTTTCATTATAATTAAATAGACTTAAGCCTAATGTGGAATGATAGGGAGGATTTATGAAGAATTTGATGTTGGTAGTTATATTTATTAGTCTCAGTTTTAGTCAGGTTCTTGAGATCGATTCGATTGTTGATCCTGGACAATGGACTGATCCTGAAAGCATATTTGTTTCTGATGATCTTTATGGTGTACCCAATGGTAATCAAGACATTTTAATTTTAAGTATTGCTGATCCAATAGATACTGTGGATGTAACTTTAGATTCGGTTAAGGTTTACCTTGAACAGCATGTGAGTGATACAACCAAGGGGTTCTGGTATGTTGTTTCCATTACTAATGGTATACCAGGAACAGCAACTCCTCAACAGGCAGGTACTTTCATTGATTCCTTTCTCTGCTTTGATATTAGCGTCGACATAACAGGTTGGATAGATCTTATTGGATTACACATTGAACTTCATCCAAAGAAAGGAACTGCCGCACCACCACAGTGGTATGCTGATTATCTTTATGTTTATACATATACTACTACAGGAATTTTTGAAAAGGAATATAAGGTAAAAAAGGATAATTTAAAACTGCTTATGCCTACAATTGCCCATAACGAGATAACCTTTATCTGTAATCTAAATGTACCAGCTAATATCACGATTGAGATCTACAATACTACAGGTAAAAAAGAACTTGGTAAAGAGATAAATGGCACTGCAGGCACAAATACTATTACACTAAAAGAAATTAGGACATTCGCTGCAGGTGTTTATTACCTGAGGGTGAAATCTATAAATCAAAAAGGTGTTCAGAAAGTAACATCAGGTAAGTTTGTAGTTTTAGATTAGATTTCCTTAAATAAAATCTTTAGATAACCCCAATTTCTTTTTTATAAGATTGTATATTGACTAAATAATTTATTCATATAGAATAGACAATGAACAAATTGGAAAGGATTTTAAAGAAGAAAATTCTATTGCTTGATGGAGCTACAGGTACAAATCTTCTTGATAAAGGATTGGCACCAGGTGAATCACCAAGTATATTGAATGTAAAAAATCCTCAGGCAGTATATGATATTCATAGGGCATATGTAGATGCTGGCTCAGATGTAATACTCACCAATACGTTTACTGCCAATCCGTTAAATATATCCTCCCGTGAATTAAAGAAAGTGATTACAGAAGGTGTGAAAATAGCAAAACGCGCTGCAGCAAGCAAGGCAATCGTAATTGGTGACGTTGGTCCCCTGGGTGAGCTTATCAGACCCTATGGAGAAATGGGGTTTAATGAATCATACAAGATATATTGTAATATTTTTAAAATATTGTACAGTTCTGGTATAAAAACCTTTTTGATTGAGACATTTACATCTATAATTGAAGCAAAAGCTTCATTTCTTGCAGCAAAAAATTTTTCAAAAGAGATATTTATAAGTCTATCACTTCAGGACAATGGCCGTACTATAATGGGTGAAATTCCAGAATCAATTGCAGTGGTATTTGAGGCATTAGGAGCAAAGGGGGTGGGAATAAACTGTACAATACCAGAGGTTGCAATTGAAGCCATTACAAAGATGGCTAAGATAACTAATTTACCATTGATAATAAAACCAAACGCCGGTAAGATAAAGATAGCTGGGAATAAGATCTATCATACTCTTTCTGATTTTGAAATGGCAAAATATTTTAAAAAGTTTATCCAGGCAGGAGCAAATATTATCGGCGGTTGCTGCGGGACATCTCCTGTTTATATAAAGAACATTGCCAGGAATAAAAAGAATCCAAAGCAAAGGAAAGTAGTTAAAGAATTTATTCTTGCCTCGCCCGGTAAAATCCTCAAGGTTAATGATAAATCATTGATCATTGTTGGTGAACGATTAAATCCTTCCGGTCGTAAAAAAATAAAAAAGAGGCTGAAGCGCGGAGACTTTAAGGTCTATGCTGAGGAAGCAAAAATACAGGAACAAGCAGGCGCTGACGCACTTGATATTAATGCCTTTGTTGTTGAGTTAGATGAGAGGGAAACTTTGGAAAATGCAGTATGGGAAGTTTTAAAGAATTCTCAAACTCCATTATTTATAGATACACAAAATTTTGAAGCGGCACAAAGGGTTCTTTTATTCTACCCCGGAATTGGTGTATATAATTCAATCCCGGCACGAAAAAAAGAGTTGCTAATGTGGCTGCCAATGGTCAAAAAATTTGGATTTAAGGTTGTTGTATCACTTATCGGTAAAAAAATACCGAGGAGTGTTAAAGAAAGGTTAGAAAATGTTAATCTTACATTGAAGATTGCTAAAAAGTTAGGTTTTCCTAAGCAGGATTTAATATTTGACCCACTCGTATTCTCTGTTGCTACTGAGCAGGAACAGATTAATTATACACTTGAAACGGTAGCGCGGCTTCATAAGAGAGGATTAAAGAC